>CBDUUJ010000153.1:0-6750 GCA_965370205.1 uncultured bacterium | reverse complement strand
GGCGGTCGCACGGTCGGCGCCGGCGTGGTGGACAAAATCCAGGAATAGGATATTGGCGAATTACCCGGAAGGGGGTAACAGAAAATGGCACAGAAAAAAGGCGGAAGAGGAAAAAAGGAAGTAAGGATAATCGTTACCCTGGAATGCACCGAGGCGAAAGCCGAGGGCGCGACGCCATCGCGTTACACAACAACCAAGAACCGTCGCAACACAACGGAACGGCTTGAGTTGAGGAAATACAATCCGTATCTGCGCAGGCATACGCTTCACAAGGAAATCAAGTGAGGCAATTAAGGAGCGGCTAAAGTGGCCAAATCAAAAAATAAAATAAGAATCCGCCTGAAGGCGTACGATCATTATCTTCTTGACCGGTCGGCAATGAAAATTGTCGAGACAGCCCGGCGCTCCGGCGCAGAGGTTATCGGACCTGTACCGCTTCCGGTACGGATTCACCGTGTATGCGTGAACCGATCACCGCATGTGGACAAGAAGTCGCGTGAGCAGTTCGAGACAAGGGTCCACAAGCGATTGATCGACATTTTAAAACCGACGCAGGAGACGGTTGACAGTCTGACGCAGTTGGAGCTTCCGAGTGGGGTGGACGCGGAGATACGCATATAGATTAATTGGTCCGATGGTTCGACCGGATAAAGGTCGGACAGGACCGGGTGACAGGCTATGGCACTGGAATTACTAGGACATAAGATACAGATGGGGAACGTCTTCCGGGAAGACGGGAAGCGGGTGCCGGTTACTTTTATCGAGCTGATCCCGCTGACCGTGATCCAGGTAAAGAAATCGGACGGCCCCGATGGATATTCGGCCATCCAGGTCGGATGGGAACCTGTCGAAGGACACAGGCTTAACCGTCCCAGGATTGGCCATCAGAAAAATATTGAAGGGAAACCCCGTCGCAGGCTCACGGAGTTCCGGGTGGATGATGCTTCGCAGTATCAAGTCAATCAGACACTTGGATGGGACCTAGTGAAAATCGGGGATATGGTGAATGTTATCGGGACGAGTAAGGGTCGTGGATTTGCCGGAGCCATGAAGAGGCACAATTTCCACGGCCAGTCGTCAAGCCACGGCATATCCAAAACACACCGGAAACCGATGTCGTCCGGTGCGACCGATGCCGCGAGAGTGTTCAAGGGCACGAAGAAACCGGGGCACATGGGCGATGCGAGAGTTACCGTAAAGAATCTTGAGGTAATTCTGCTTGATGAGGACCAGGGGATTGTCGCGATTAAGGGCGCGGTACCCGGACCCAGCGGAAGTCTTGTGAGGATTATGCTCTGCAGCACGGCGAAAGCTGTATGACGGGAGTGACTGAAAGTGACCAAGTTGAAGATATACGACAATAAAGGCAAGTCCACGGGTGAAGTAAACGTGGATATTCCCGGGGATTTCGAGCCGAATAAGGTTCTTATAGCCCGGAGCCTTAAGAGGCAGCTTTCCAACGCCCGGAAACCGTTTGCGCATGTGAAAAACCGCTCGGAAATTCATGGTGGCGGACGGAAGCCTTTCCGCCAGAAAGGTCTCGGACGAGCGCGTGCAGGCTCCATCCGTGCTGTTCAATGGACAGGTGGAGCGGTCGCATTCGGTCCCCAGAGGAATCGGAATTTCACGATAGGGATGAACAGGAAGGAGCGGAAGGCCGCGCTCAGGCATCTGGTCTGGTCGATAATTCAGGACGGGGACTGGCTTCTTTTCAGCGATCTGAAGCTGAAAAAACCGTCCACGAAGAAGGGAAGAGCATTTCTGGAGTCACTGGGTCGAGAGGGCAAGGTGCTTGTAGTGCTTCCTGCAGACGAGAAGTTCGATATCGTCCGCAAGAGCCTCAGGAACCTGCCTGAAGTGACAATATTATCGCCGGAGCGGTTGAACACATACGATCTGCTCAACAATGACACGATTTTATCGCACGAAACTGCGTTTGAGACAGTGCGCGCGACCTGGCAGGGGTAAGAAATGGAAACGTACAGGGTACTAGTGAGACCGTTAATAACAGAGAAGTCCAACACGGGACCTGCGGACGACATCTACACTTTCGTGGTCAATAAGCGCGCAAACAAGATGCAGATAAAACGTGCTGTCGAGGATCGATTTGGTGTGACGGTGTTAAATGTCAACACGACCAACTATCGTGGAAAATCCAAGTCCAGGAATTTTCGGTCGAGCGGAAAGAGATCGGACTGGAAGAAAGCGTATGTGACCCTTAAAAAGGGCGACACCATTCCGGAGCTGTACGAGGATCTTGGCTGAAAATAAGAAATAGAGACGAGCCGAAGGGCGGCTGCAAATATGCCGGTTAAGAAATATAAACCATACACACCATCCAGAAGGTTCATGACAACTCTCGTGAACCCGGAACTCAAGCGCGACAACGATCCTGAGAAGAGTCTGGTTGTCGGCAAGAAAAAGAGGGCTGGACGGAACAACCATGGACGCATCACAGTGCGATTCCGTGGCGGCGGACACAAGCGCTTGACTCGGATAGTCGATTTCAGGCGCGACAAGCATGGAGTTCCGGGTGTAGTGAAAAGCCTGGAGTATGATCCGGGACGAAGCGCCAATATTGCGCTGATATTCTACAAGGACGGCGAGAAGCGCTACATCCTTGCGCCGGTGGGACTGAAGGTTGACGATGAGGTCGTTTCGGGTCCGGATGCTTCGGTAGCGGTTGGAAACGCTCTTCCGCTCAGGAGACTTCCGCTCGGCACCGAGATTCACAACATCGAGATGATACCCGGCGGGGGCGGAAAAGTCGCGAGGGGCGCGGGAATTGCGGCGCAGCTTCTGGCAAAAGAGGGAACCTGGGCACAGATCAGGATGCCGTCGGGTGAGATCCGGAAATTCAATGTCGAATGTTACGCCACGGTCGGGCAGGTAGGAAATATCGAGCATGAGAATATCGAGATTGGCAAGGCCGGACGGAGCCGCTGGCTGGGCAAAAGGCCGCATACCCGTGGAACGGTTATGAATCCGGTCGACCATCCGCATGGCGGCGGAGAGGGCAAGTCGAACTCGGGACGTCCCCCCTGCTCACCATGGGGAGTCCAGGCAAAAGGTTACAAAACCAGAAAGAAAAGGAATCCGACAGATAAATTTATCGTACGCCGGCGACGAAAGGGTCGCGGTTGACGATAGATCTGAAAGACATAAAAAAACCTGTCACGATCAAGTAAAAAAGGACCCTATGTCGATGCCAAACTTCTCAAGCGGATCAATGAGATGAACGAATCCGGCGAGAAGAAAGTAATCCGAACATGGGCGCGTGCCTGTACTATAGTACCCGAGTTTCTGGGTCACACCGTCGCAGTGCATGACGGCAGGAAGCATCTGCCGATCTATATCACCGAATCGATGGTGGGACACAAGCTCGGAGAATTCGCACCGTCCAGGATATTCCGTGGCCATGGCGGAAAACAGGCCAGGGCCAAAACCGGAAAGAAGGGTTGATGAAAGGGGTCTCGGAGTAACTGATGGAAGTCAAGGCGACTAGCAAATTCGTGCGCGGTTCGCACATCAAGTTTCGAAGATACCTGGAATTGATCCGGGGCAAGGGCGCGCAGGAGGCGCTGGATATACTCGACCACCTGCCATCGTCCAATGCCAGGGTTATATTCAAGGTCCTTAAGTCGGCTGTCGCGAACGCGGATCATAACAATGACCTGTCAGTTGAGGGGCTTGTGGTGAAGAGAGCGTTTGCCGACAAGGGACCCATCATGAAAAGGTTTAAACCCAGGGCGAGGGGGCGCGCGTTTCCCATTCACAAGAGGATCAGTCACGTAACGGTAGTAGTCGCGCCGAAGGGAGAAGAAGATTAATGGGCCAGAAAGTACATCCGTTGGGATTCAGGCTGGGGATATCAAAGAGATGGCACGCGAACTGGTACGCCGGCCCGAAGACATATGCCGATATTCTGCATGAGGATCTTATCATCAGGCAGGAACTGAAGAAGATGTTCAGGAGGAACGGCGCGGTTGACAGGGTAATCACCGAGCGCGACCCCGGTCGCGTGAAGATCGTGATCTACACGTCGAGGCCCGGTATCATCATCGGCTCAGGCGGCAGTAATATCGAGCGTGTACGAAAAGACATACAGAGGAAAGTAAAAAGCCAGGTTCTGATAAACATACAGTCGGTCGAACGTCCCGACCTGTCTGCGGCGCTGAACGCGCAGTCGGTTGCAAAGCAGCTTGAGGAGCGAAAGAGATTCCGTCGGGTCTGCAAGCAGACGATCAGCCGGATCATGAAGAACAAGGCCCTTGGAGTGAAGATCATGGTCAAGGGCCGGCTGGACGGATCGGAGATGGCCCGGCAGGAGACATTCCGCGAGGGCAGAGTGCCGCTCCACACGCTTCGCGCGGACATTGACTACGCCTACGAGACTGCGCGTACGACATATGGAATTATCGGGGTCAAGGTGTGGATTTACCGTGGAGATATCCCGACGAATTTATCGAAAACCTGATTGGCGGTTCTGAAAAATGCTGCAACCGAAGAGAACAAAACATAGAAAGATGCACAGGCGATATCCCAAAGGTGTCGCGCGGAAGGGGAACAAGCTGTCGTTCGGGCAGTTCGGACTGCAGGCGCTTGAGGGAAAATGGATCACGGCCAGGCAGATCGAGGCGGCCCGACTCGCGATGACCCGCCATATCAAGCGCGGTGGCAAGGTCTGGATCAGGATTTTCCCGCATCTGTCCATAACTACAAAGCCCGCAGAGACCCGAATGGGCAAGGGCAAGGGTAACCCGGATCACTGGGTGGCGGTTGTAAAAGCCGGAACGGTGATGTTTGAGATAGGCGGAGTAACCGAGGAGCTTGCGAAGGAAGCTATCCGCCTGGCGGGTCACAAGCTTCCGGTAAAGACAAAATTCCTGAAGAGAGTATAGGCTGAAGATAACGGGGATTAATAAAAATGAAGTCTACAGATCAACTGAAAGATTTACGTGAGAAGGGCGAGAGTGAACTTAGAGAGCTTTACCATGAGCTTATGAAAGAACTGTTCAATCTCCGTTTCCAGACCGCGGTTGCGCAGTTGTCATCGCCTGCACGGTTCAGGCAGGTGAAGGCGGAGATCGCGAGGCTGAAGACTGTGGCGAAGGAGAGAAACCTCACGATACGCTGAGGCAGTTATGAGCGAGGCGACAGAAAATACAACAGTAAAAGCTCCGATACGCAGGACCCTCAAGGGCCGGGTTGTGTCGGACAAGATGGATAAAACCATCGTCGTGGCGGTGGACCGCAAGAAAAAGCATCCGCTGTACGACAAGATACTCAAGCGGACCAAGAAATACCTTGCGCATGATCGTAGCGGAGAAGCCGGGATTGGGGACCGGGTACTTATCGAGGAAACCCGTCCGCTTTCAAAACGCAAGTGCTGGCGTCTTTTGAAAATACTCGAGAAGGCGCAGTAAAAGAAAGGATGAAGCGACAATGATCCAGCAGGAGAGCCGCCTGAAGGTGGCAGACAACTCCGGTGCTAAAGAGATATTGTGCATTCGGGTCCTTGGAGGCTCGAAACGGCGATACGCGCGCATCGGCGATGTAATTGTCGCCACGGTAAAGAAAGCGCTGCCACATGGCAATGTAAAGAAGGGCACCAAGGTCAAGGCCGTCATCGTCCGGACCCACAAGGAGCTTTCCCGTCCGGATGGCTCGAGGATTCGATTCGATGACAACGCGGCAGTGATCCTGTCGCCCGACGGCAAAAATCCTGTTGGGACTCGTGTTTTCGGTCCGGTGGGTCGTGAATTGAGGGAGAAACAGTTCATGAAGATTGTCTCTCTTGCACCCGAGGTGCTTTGAGACGAAAGGAACCCGATATTCAATGGTTAAAGTAAGAAGCCAGAAAAAGCCGAAGAAACATTCGAGGCTGAGGATAAAAAAGGACGACACAGTGTATGTGCTCGCGGGCAAGGATCGTGGCTCTACAGGCAGAGTGCTTTCGGTCGATCCGGAGAAAATGAAAGCCATCGTTGAGGGCATTAACATTGTGAAAAAACATCGCAAGGAAGGCCAGAGCGGCGGCGGCGGAATAACCGATATGCCTGCCGCAATGCACCTGAGCAACCTGGTCGTTGTCTGCCCGAGCTGCAAGGCGCACATGCGACCGTCCAAGAAAACGGTCGAGAGAACCAGGGAAGGCAAGACGAAGCACGTTCATGTAAGAATGTGCCGGAAATGCGGAGAGCAGCTCGATCAGGTATGAGTGTCCGTACACAGGATGATGGATTGAGTTGATTTATCGGGATAAATAGAAATGGCTGATAAAAAAGATAAAAAGAAAGCCAAAGGCAAAAAGGAAAAAGAGCCTGTCGGTCGACCGGTCAGGACTCCCCAGTCGCGGCTTTGGAAACAATATCGCGAAGAGATCATACCGACTCTGATGAAGGAGTTTGGCTGGAACAATCCCTGGCAGGCTCCCAGAATCGAGAAAGTCGTCATTAACATGGGAGTCGGCGAGGGCGCGAGGGATATCAAGGTGCTGGAAGCCGCAATAAAGGATCTTGAGGTTATTGCCGCCCAGAAGCCGATCATGACACGCGCCAGGACATCGCAGGCGGCTTACAAGATCAGGACCGACATGCCTGTCGGAACGACGGTCACGCTTCGCGGCAACAGGATGTATGAATTTCTGGACAAACTGTTCAACATCGCGCTTCCGAGGGTGAGAGACTTCCAGGGATTAAATCCCAACTCGTTTGACGGCACGGGAAATTTCACGTTCGGGGTTCGGGA
>CBDUUJ010000152.1:0-6806 GCA_965370205.1 uncultured bacterium | reverse complement strand
GCGCAGTGGACATTTCCTTCAACTGCGCGATCATCCGCTGACCGCGAAGCCGTGACCGTATGTAGACGAAAATCCCGCTTCCGTTAGCGACAATTTTCCGCATCGCGACATCGATCTGATCGATTCCCGCCTTATGCCGGACACCGAAAATGTCGCAGAGAACTTTCGAATGATGCACACGCACGAGCGCGGGGTCCGGTCCGGTCGCGATTTCAGCGAGATCGCCATATACCAGCGCGAGATGCTGCTCGTCCCTGACCACGCTTTCGTATCCGACTGATTTAAATGTGCCCCATTCGGTTTCGACGACCGCTTCGACAACTCGTTTCACAAGCCTTTCGGCGAGAAGACGGTAGGCGATCAGGTCCTCTATCGAATAAATCCTGATATCGTGTTTTTCCGCGTACTCGATAAGCTGCGGCAGACGAGCCATCGAGCCGTCCGGGTTTTTTATCTCGCAGAGAATTCCGACCGGGTTGAATCCTGCGAGTTTCATCAGGTCAGTGACCGCCTCGGTATGCCCTGCCCTCTCGAGGACTCCCCCCGCTCTTGCGCGAAGAGGCCGCACGTGACCGGGTCGGAGGAAATCGGTTGGTTTCGAATCGGGATCGGCAAGATTTTTTATCGTGATTGCCTGATCGGCGGCGCTTATTCCGGTCGATGTGTCCTGCGCGGCGTCCACGGTCACGGTGAATGCGGTACCGTGACGCTCGGTGTTTCGATTTACCATCAGCGGAAGCTCAAGACGGTCGGCAACGATGGGCGCGATCGAGACGCATATCCAGCCGCGGACATGGGTCTCATAGAAATTGATAATTTCAGGGGTGACCAGTTCGGCTGGAAAAATCAGGTCGCCCTCGTTCTCGCGAGTGATATCATCGACGAGAATGATAAATTTCCCGGCTTTGAGGTCGGCGATAGCGTCGGGGATGGTCCCGATCCGGTCATGTTTTTCAGGAGCACACATGGAGAAGGAATTATAGATGAAAGTGGCCTGAGCTTCCAGCATATATGCCGGCAGGAACGGGACTGTTGAAAAAAGCACAATATTTCTCAATTTATCGTCATTTAAAAATATGCCGCCCACAAACTTGATCCTGTCTCGACCGGTTTTTTAATAATCGGCGGGTTTGTGGGTGTTATTTTCTGGATGATTGACGATGAAAAGGACACCCACAAACCCGATGGTTATCCAGGATTGGTAGAAACAGGATCAAGTTTGTGGGCGGCATAGGTGGCTCACGCATGATCTTCTATCTCCAGAATCTGTCGGCGAGTTCGCCCGATACATGGACCTCATGATTTTCTGTGAGAATTAATCCGCTGACGCCGTCGGTTTCATCGAGAAATTCAAGACCGCGATCCAGTCCCATGACCATCACGGCATATGCGAATACCGACGCCTGAAGGTGCGATTCATCCGAGACTATCACCGCTGCGCGGATCGATTCTACAGGCTTGCCGGAAACCGGGTCCAGGACCATGTGATACTGCTTTCCCCTTGAGAAAAAGAATTTCTCATCGTCATCGATAGCCGAGAGGAACTCCCCATCATCGATTCTGATGTATCCCATAGTGAGCTGAGCGGCATCCTCAGCAATTTTATCCAGTGGGTATTTGAACTCATATATCCTGTTTTTTTCTCGAATATCTCCCCAGAATGTAAAGCACCGGTCAGCACGCAGAATCCCGGATTCCATGCCTTTTTCGATGAGCATGTCGCGGGTCCAGTCGGCGACCGCGCCCGGCATCACGGGTCCCAGACCCATCCGGACATGTTCGCCCATTCTGTAAATCGAGCCTCTATCCATATCGATCTGCGAGTAACCGACCCATTGAAGAGCATCGGCAAGTTCGGAATCGGAAACTCTCCTTCCGCCCATATCGAAATCGTAAACATCCCAGAGGATTTGAAGAGTCGGATCGAAAGCGCCGTAACATTCCTGTGAATATGCAAGGAGATCGGAAATAGTGCCGTCCAGCCGCTCGGTCGGGATCAGCTCACCAGTTTCGCTCGTGTTCAGCCTGCCGAAAATTTCACCATTGATTGGATCGAGCATCGAGATTCTTTCCTCAACATCGTTAAAGATGCCATCCGCCATGTGAATATCGATTTCCTCTCCCGGAGGCGTTACGATTTCAATGGAATAATCGCCTAATCCACACACAAGGTTCTCAGGCTCCCTGACCTCACAGGAAATAAAAATGGAAGATACACAAAGAAATAAAAAAGAGATGCCGGTAAATTTTCTGTGGATCAACAATGCCATAATCATTCTCTCTGATTCGTCAATGATGGAAACATCACATTCCCGCCGCATCCCTCAAGATAGATAAACTCATCGGTTTCAAGATTGTAGATTCCGATTCGATCAACTCCGGCTTCGATGTAATCATCCACAAATGTGACATATTTGCCATCGGGTGAAATTGTCGGCTGCACCCATCCGTGCCCCGGGTGCGGCGGATCGGAAATGGGACCGATGACAGTACGAATTGAATCATCAATCTCCCAAATCACAACCGACCAGATTCCGTCAAGCAGTTCCTGCCAGGAAAATATTTTCGCGTTTTGACTTAATGAGGGATGTTTTACTTTTGTTGATTCTAAAACAGGATAACCCGGATTCACAAGCCCCCGGTTATCGATATCCCACAGAATCACTTTCCCTTTTTCCTCTCCAATAACACGCTCAACCGCGACACAACCGAAGACATCCGCAGACATCATCGGCCAGACATATTCGACATCAGGATTGTCCGTCAATCGGTAAGTTACCCATTCGCCATCGGTTGGATTCTCCTGTACCGATAAGTACAAATCGCCACCCGGATTTCCGTCCCTGAATGAATGAAAAAGAATCGTGTCCGCATTTCCTCCAATGCTCGGCCAACGGTCAATCGAATGCGAAAAGGCGACAATTTCGATATCACGACCAGTGAGGCTGATTTTTGCAATATCCTGCGATTCCCCTTCAATCATGGTCGCGACTATGTAATCGCCGCTTGCGGATGGTCTTGAATGCAGATAACTGCCATCGTCTTCGGTTAAATACTCCACATCACCAGGCTCCTGACCGGATTCAAATTGAAGATAAGCGATATTCCATTCATCGCGGACCGGTTCGCGTCCGACTCCCAGATTAAAAGGACTCACCGATTCCGGCACTCCTGCAAGGTCGAGAAGATCGTACCCGGTATCGCTCCATACCAGTCTGAGAGGGACATTCGCATTCGTGGTCCAGACCAGAATCCGATTCTGCAGACCCGATGATATATCTGCCGCACCGGAGTCAGCGGTATCCACCTGGAGATCCTGCTCCTGACGTGTGGCGTGAATATATGCCCAGATAAAAAAGGCTGCCACAGAGACTACAATGACAACAACCAGCCATTTACCAACGCGCATTTGATTTTGCAATTCGTCCATCCGCTCTATGCTATCATACATCCCGTTTATCATTCATCAAGACGATGGCAATTCAGTTAAAAGGCATTGTGAAATCATTTGGCGACCATGTCGTGCTCGACGGGGTCAACCTGTATCTCGCGTCGGGCGACCGCTGCGGGTTGATCGGTCCTAACGGCTGCGGCAAGACGACACTGGTCAGGATTATCGCCGGTCTTGAGGAGAAGGACGACGGTCGGATGTCGGTTCCGGGTGAGGATTTCAATCTTGGATACCTTGAGCAGTTCGCGGATATCCGTCCCGACGGAACGCTTTTTTCCGAAGCGTTGAGAGGCGCGGAAAAGCTGCATCGGATGGAAATCCGCCTTCGCGAACTTGAGGAACGCATGGCGGGGGATGATCCGGACGATGTGAGAAATGCGGGCAATAAATATTCACGGGTGATGGCAAGGTTCGAGCACTCTGGAGGATACACATTCGAGACGGAAGTGAAATCGATTCTCACCGGACTGGGATTTCGCGAGGCTGACTGGAGTAAACCCGCCGATGGTTTATCCGGCGGCGAAAAGACCCGTCTCGCGCTGTCGAGACTTCTCGCGGAAAAGCCGGATTTCATTCTGCTCGATGAGCCGACGAACCATCTCGATCTCCCCGCGATCGAATGGCTTGAGGCGACGCTGAGATCGTTCGATGGCGGCTACCTGATAATCAGCCATGACCGCAGATTCATCGATTCATGCTGCCCGGTTCTGTATGAGCTGGAACGGGGAGTAATCCATCGCTACACCGGCGGATACGAGGGATATCTCGAAGGAAAAGCCGAGCGACTCGAACGCGAAAGAAAAATGATCGAGGCGCAGGAAAAGGAGATCAGGCAGCTTAAGAAATTTATCGCGAGGTGGTCGAAGGACAAACTCAGGGCATCGATGGCGATGAGCCGCAAGAAGAAGCTCGACAAAATCGAGGAGAACAAACTGGAGACGTCGAAGCGCGAGAAAGCCGGGATGCATCTCAGGTTCGAGTCGTCGGTGCGGTCATTCGATGAGGTGCTCACTCTCCGGGATATCGGGAAAGGATTCAGCGGGATTCCACTTCTGGAAAATATCAGCTTTTCGGTTCGGAACGGTGAACGACTCGCGATTATCGGCAGGAACGGTACGGGCAAGACCACTCTGCTCCGGATGATGATCGGCGAGGACAGAGATTATTCAGGTGAAATCTGGTGGGGAGATCGGGTCGTGTGGGGATATTTCTCGCAGACTATGGATGAGCTTGATCTCGACAATACGGTCTACAGTGAATTAATGCGGTTGGGTCGGAATATCGGCGCGCAGGACGCTAGAAATATCCTTGGACGGTTCCTGTTTTCAGGCGACGATATCGAAAAACGGATCGGCGATCTAAGTGGCGGCGAACGCAGCAAGCTCATGTTCGCGATTCTTCTCACCCGCAAGCCGAACTGCCTTCTGATGGATGAGCCGACGAACCATCTCGACCTGCCGAGCCGTGAAATTCTTGAGGAAGCGCTCGAGGAATATGACGGGACGATCATTTTCGTGAGCCATGACCGCGCGTTTATCGACAGGCTCGCGACACATACGCTTGAGCTTGAGGAATTGCACGCGCGGATGTATGTCGGGAATTATTCGGATGTTCATTACCGGAAACAGCAGGAGAAGATCGATAAAGAGGATGCGGAAAAATATCGACGCCGGCTTGAACTCGATAAGGAACGCAGGGAAAAAGCGCGCGCGAAACGCCGGGGAAAACCAAAGCGATCGGATTCACCCAAGGATGTCACCAAAAGCCCTCACGATCTTATGAACGAGATCGAACTTCTGGAGGCGCAGATCGCGTCGCTGGTTGAGGAATTGAATCAGCCTGAGGTTTATCTGGATTACGAAAAAGCCGGAGAATTGCACGGCAGCATCAATGAGAAAAAATCCGAAAGGGATGAATTGTTCAGAAAGCTGGAGGAAGCGATAGATAGATAAACACCATCTTCAGAAGCTATACTTTTTAACATTCCTGCCATTTACATCCAATCGCTTATGACATATTATATTAATCATCTTAATTATATTTCTCAGGAGGTTTTTCATGTCGTATCGTATCCCTTTCCTCTTAAAAATATCCTTAGTTATTCTGCTTGTTATCATATCCTGCTCAAAAGATAATAATCCGGTTGTTCCTGAAGCATCGGCGGATTATCAATCCATGTCAACAGGACCCGCATTCCACAACGCAACGAATCGGCATACTTTCGGACTGTGGGAGGTACATATCGACGCCGACCGCACTCGCGCTGAAATGATTCCCCTCCGAACAGCCGGAATGCATCTCAATCTAGTGTCGACCGTCGAATCAATCTGCCCAGACTGTTTATGGATCGGCGGGTTCAATATCTTCGGACCGGATGAGTTCACTTGCGAGATCAAATTAAAACACCCCCTGCCGGATTACCCGGAATATACAGGCTTTGATGTAAGAGGAGTATTCATCACCGGCTCCGATTATAATTTTACCGGAAGCGACAGAAGGATCGCCTGGGTGCCAGACCTTCCAAAAATGATGAATCCGGATGGCTACACTGCGCTATTCAACCCGACAGAATTTCCACAGTCGGGACCTGGACCGGCAGTACTGAAATATTATGAAGGGATGTTCGCATCCCCAGGTGATCTTTCAGCAACCCTCAACCCATACCTCTGCTATGGTCGTCACAATGAAAGGAACGCGTTTTTCGTCACTGATGAGGAAACACGTATCGCACACTTCATCGTGGCTCCCGGACCAATTGAGTTTGGATATGCAATCGACGCCTGCTGGCAGGAAGTTCCTGGTGGTGTGGATGACCCGATAGAAGATTTCCCACCGGATGCAAACTGCCTTGAAGCCTACAGAACAATCATCACCATCGATGAATGGCCTAGTAATGGGGAGTCGTCGCCCATCAAGGTCGAAATTTACGACCATCAGGGAGTGGATACAATTGACTCTGTCACGATGGAAGCCCCGGATGTGTTTGATGGAGAGATCGAACTCACTTACTCCACAGCAACCGGCAATGGAGGTTTCCTTTTCACCGGAACGCTTCCAAACGATCTGGGAGCGGAGGAAGGCGAGTGGCCGGTTCTCGTGAGAGTGGTCGACACCAAACTGGACGACAGCCTCGGGCAAATCGACTCATGGCAGGTCTTCGATCCTGATCTGGACCCGGTGTTCAATATCCGGGAAGTCACTCCCTGGGAGCTTCAATACATGCCGGAGAATGTCTGCATTTCAGGGGATTACGCTTATTTCACAGCTATCACAGAAATAACCGAAATAACAAGGTTTGTCATTCTGGATATAACTGATAAGTCCAATCCAGTCCTTGTTAACACAATCGATACTG
>CBDUUJ010000151.1:0-6851 GCA_965370205.1 uncultured bacterium | reverse complement strand
CCATCCTTCAACATTTAAAGTGCAGGCGGCGGGAGGGGCGGAGTCGGGGACAAAAACAGAATCTCAAATACCAGCTATGTCAGTCCAGGACAAGGATAGCTGAGATTAGCACCCCTACTTAGTTCCTACAGGGTGTTAAGTATAGGTAAAAAAGAGACTTTAGAGAGCATCTGTGCTATCCTCAAAATAGGTTCGGAGTGTGTGGAGTAAGCACCACCAATCCTCTCCCCTGCAGGCTTTCAAGGCCTGTTTTCTGTATGTGAAATCATCCGCATTTTTTTTAAAAAAAATCAGCCATAGATATTGCCAACAGGCCTTTGCGCGTGTTTACTTCCTGTCCCTGCATGTTGAATTTAACGGTGAGCTTTTTCGCCACCGGGGTACAGGAATAGTATATGGCTAAAGAACATCTGGGAATGCTTTTCGCCGGACTCGCAGCAGGCGATTCGCTTGGGAGTACGTCGGAATTCACGTCGCGCGAGGAAGTGCTTTCTCTCTATAAAAAACATTCCGGGGACGGATGGCCGTTCAGTCATGTCGGCGGCGGGTATTTCAACTGGCGACCGGGTCAGCCCACCGACGACACCGAAACCGCTGTGCGCATGGTCCGTTCATTTATCGAGCATGGATCGTTCAATCCCGATGATCTCGCCGACAGGCTGGTGAAGTGGCATAAGACCGACCCCGGGGATGTCGGCACAACCACGATTCTGGGTCTCGGTCACATAGCGGAAGGCGCTCCATGGTATGAGGGCGGTCTCAGGGATTTCAAAAGAAGGCCGATGAACGCGTCCAACGGCTCGCTTCTCAGAAACGGAATCGTTCCGGGAATGGCGGACAGTCTCGATGAGGCGTTCCGGATCAGCCTGTATCACGGGATCATGACCCATTACGCGCCGCGACCCGTTCTGTGCTGCGCAGCCCAGACTTATCTCATCTGGGAATTTCTTGAGGGCCATAATCCTTTTAAGTCAGGCTGGGTGCATAAGAAAAGCTGGCCTAAAAAGTTCCGCGAGATATGGACGAAATGGTTTGAAAAATCGCAGGACGATGAATATATCGCAGGCTGGGGAAAGAATGTCGAGTCCGAACTTCCCAAGGCATGGAAGGCGCTTCTGGAAACCGACTTCGATCCTGAAAGTTTCAATCCTTATGTCTACTCCCCGAAAGGCGGCGCGGGTTATGTGCTGACGTCGCTGCAACTCGCTGTCTGGGCGACACACTGGAGCCTGAAGAGAGAAGTCTTTCGCGTGCCGGAAGGATATCCGGGGGAAGTTTTCGAGAAGCGCGGACAGTGGGTGCTGGGATGGCTCGCGATGACCGGTGGAGATACCGATTCCTATGGATCGACTGCGGGACCGATGATCGCCGCCGCGCACGGATCGCTGCCGTCGGAAATGACAGACGGTCTTGAGATTCTTGATGGATTTCAGGATTTGCTCAGTTAGGACACCTCCAGGCTCGAAGACTCGCATGGAGGCGCCACCGGACATCGAAGACTCGCATGGAGGCGCCACCGGATTCGATCATTTAACATTAGTCAGCCGATTTTCTGCACTAAATCATATCGTAACGACAACCTATTTATGCCGCCCACAAACTTACTGCTGTCATGGTCAATCCCCGATAAATTCCGGGTTTGTGGGTGTCCTTTTTCTTTATCAACCAGCCAATCTCCAGTAAGAGACAGACACCCATAAACCCGCAGGCTATCGAAGAACTGGTCGAGACAGGATCAAGTTTATGGGCGGCATAGGGCTGTTCTACAAATTTGATCAATAAATACAACACCGGTGTTCTACGGATTTGATCAAAAAATACAACACCGGTATTTTTCATGGTATTATTGCGTCGGATATTCAAACATGGACTCGAGAGACAAGATCGATATTATAAAAAGATACTCCGATCGTTTCGAGCGGTATGGCGGCCTGGTAGAGACCCTGGGAAGCGGCAGCGACGAGCATCAGGCGATCCGCTACCGGGTAATCTCGGAGGTTGCCGATCTCGGCGGTCAGCGGGTACTGGATGTCGGATGCGGGTTCGGAGGTTTTTTCGATTACGCCCGTCACTACGGTCAGCCGATGACCTACACAGGCATAGATATTGTTCCCGCATTGCTGAAGGAAGGGAAGCGCAGGCACCCGTCGGAGGAATTCCTCGAGATGGATATCCTCAATTCCCCGGACGATCTTGAATACGACTATGTTATCTCAAGCCAGGCTTTTAATAATCGCTTCACTTATTCTGATAACTGGGAGGTTGTGAAGGAAGTCCTGGCGAAGTGTTATAAGATCGCAGGTAAAGGTGTCGCGTTCGACATGATGAGTTCCTATGTCGATTTCCGGGAGGACCATCTGTACTATTTCGATCCTTCTCTGGTTTTTGAGTTTTGCAAGACACTGACGAAGAGAGTCACTATCCGGCACGATTACCCGCTGTTTGAGTTCTGCATTTATCTGTATCCGGATTTCACAGGCTGGAGATCCGAGAAGTAATCCGCGGGTGCATGGAATCTGAAGTGACCCACCCTAAAGGGTGGGGTACCGGATGAAGAACCTTTACAAAAATAATTCAGACTCACCCTAAAGGGTGGGGTACCGGATGAAGAACCTTTACAAAAATAATTCAGGAATAAAAAAAGAAAAATATTGGAGATAACACCTTATGGTGAAAAAATCAGAAAAACAATTTTCCGGGAAAGAACTACCGGTCCTTATTACTGTCGATGTCTGCGACGGGTCTTTCGACCAGGAAGAGCGCAAGTCGCGTTTCGGAGACCTGATGGAGTTAATGCCGGACATCCGCGACATTATCGGTGAAGTGATCGGCGGTCGAACACGCGGAAGGCTTCCGGTGACCTGGTTTGTGCGTGCCGACATGCAGGTGAAAGATATCACCGGAAACGCGATGGGGCTGTTCCGTGGATGGCGGGATTTCTGGGATGGCGTGGAGGAATCCGGCGGGGAGACTGCATGGCATCCGCATCTCTATAAACGCAACGGGAGAAGATGGGTTCCGATACGCGATCCGAAACGTCTCAGGTCCGCAGCCGAAAAAATCTGGCACGAGCTATCAGGCGCAGAATGGAATCCGGTCACCAGCAGGATGGGTGAATCGGTCGGTTCAAACGAACTTATGCAATTTCTCGACACGATCGGCATAAAGACCGACTCATCGGCTCTTCCGGGACGGGTGCGCGATGACGGGCAACGCTGGTTCGACTGGGAAAACACACCGGACACTCCCTACCATCCCGCGCGCGGCGACTATCGCCGTTCATCGAGAGCACATGGAACGAGTGACCGTGTGAAATCGGAAGAACCGCTGTCGCTCCTTGAGATCCCTTTTACAATGGCGGAAATTGTCGCGCCTTATGATTCGGAAAAAAGCTCCGGGACACAGATCAGAAGATATATCGATCTTTCATTCGATTGTGAAATCCTCAGGAATGGAATCGGCGGTAGTTTAAAAAATTCTGACTACCTGATGCTGGTAGTGCACCCGATGCAGGCAGCCGGACTGGAGATTCCCGAGGGTGGCCTGGTTGTCGGTGGAGCCGCCACAATGCGAAAGAATCTCGAAATGATCCTTAACACGATTGAGAGATCGGGTCGCATTCCGGGGATCATGACGATAAAAGATTTCGCCGCCGACCAGCTTGGAGAAATCCAGGATGAAACCGTTGAAAAGGATATCCCGGCAGAACGCGAGGAAAGGGATACAAAAACAAAGGGCGGAACCCAGCGGACTCTTGTTGAAAAGAAAAAAGCAGTCAGATTGACAACAAAAGGCGGGGTGAAAGCCGGCAGGATTGACCGTATCAAGCTCCCCCGACGAGGTCCTGGAAGGCGGCGGGGATGATCAGGTTCCAGCCCTTCACCAATTTTCCGGTTCCCTTCGGAATTCCACGATCGAGATAGTAAACGGGTCCTTTTTTCGCCCGTTTTTTTAATTCGCTGATAATGTCCTCATCAGCTTCCCAGGTATCCCTGAAAAATTCCAGAGCGAACCCGCATCGAACCATCGTGCTTTTCTTCCCGATCCGTTCCAGATAATCCATTAGTAGATTGTAATTCGAGAGCCCGAAATGCGAGAGGTTCCTGAACGCGCCGACAACGCCGCCGGAGAGGTCGAGACGGGACAGGCAGTCGATAAAAGTGCGCTCCCGGTCGCTGACTTTAATCGTAATCCCCTTGTAGTCGAGATCGCGATATCCAAAGTAATGCCGGGTCTCGACCGGATAGTAGGTATAGGCGCCGAACCTGAACCGTCTGAAACGCCTTGGAACAGTGATAGCGACCCTCGGAGGCGGCGCGGGAAGAATTCCGAAAAGTGTCAGGGCTGTGGCGTGGGAGTAGAAATATTCTTTGGAGATTTTGCTTCCGACTACCAGCACGTCGGGTTCCCAGTCGGTTCCGCGATGCTCGAAGGGTATCAGGTAGTAGAGACCGCTTTTGACACGCTGCGCATAACCGTTTCTGATGAGATACGCGACCGCGTTGCGCGCCTGCTGGGCATCGGGAAACATCGGCTTGATCTCGTCAAGCGTCACAACACGCTGAGTATAAAACTGTTTATAAATTTTCGGAACCATAAAAAAACCCAAAAAAAAAGAGGAGAAATCGGGCTGATTATACTCCTTTTCTTGCGGCGATGTGCAATGCGTATCATTCTATCATAACCGCAGGGAGGATGAACCCAATTGAATTTTATTAAGATCGGGTTTCCCGCTTGATTTAAATCGAAAGGGGTGATAAACTCTTTTTCCCCTTTCACGTAGGAAGTCAGGAGTAACATAGTTTTATATAATATGCCATAAGCTGTGGGCGCGTCAAGAATGCGGGTCCGGGGGTGGAAATACGTCTGACTGCGGTTTAACCGGCATAATAAAGAAGAGGAAATATCATGGCCGAGGATGGCATGGGATCACTGTGGCGGGAAGTTCTTGAGGATATTCGTGACGATATCCCTGAACCTGTCTACAAGACTGCGCTGGAGAACGCGAGGGTCGAAGTGGAAGAGGGTGGACGTATCATCCTGAAATTTCCCGAACCAGTCATGATCAGAATGATAACAGAAGAAAGGTCGCAGACCATTGAGGATGCCTTCGCCCGCAAGCTTGGCGAACCCTGCCAGCTTAAGCTTCTGGTCGATCCCGAAGCGTCGAAAGCCGGGAAGGCCCCATACAACCCGGACGCCATAATCGACCGCATCGACACATCAAGAGAAATTCTTGAAAGAAAAAGGAAGGACGAGCGGCAGTCACCGGCAGCCGATATCCGCCGGCACGATACAGTCCGCCTCAACCCGCGCTACACATTCGAGCATTTCGTGGTCGGAAAACACAATCAGCTCGCGCATGCCGCAGCCCAGGCAGCGGCAAATGAACCCGGCGCTGTATACAACCCGCTCTTCATCTACGCCCTGACCGGCCTGGGAAAAACACATCTCATTCAGGCCATCGGACATGAGGTTCTTCACATGCGTCCTGAAGCGAGGGTACATTACGTAACGAGCGAGGAATTCACGAACGAGCTGATCGACGGGATTCAGCACCGGGAACGGATGAGCAGGTTCAACCGCAAGTACCGGAATGTCGATGTGCTCCTGATTGACGATATCCATTTCCTGATCGGGAAGACGCAGACCCAGGAAGCCTTTTTTCATACATTTAACACATTGCATGAACTCGGTCGTCAGATCGTAATCAGTTCCGACAGACCCCCAATCGATCTGGATACTCTGCAGGACCGCCTGATAAGCAGGTTCGACTGGGGGCTTACAGTCGATATCTCAAAACCCAACTATGAGACCAGGCTGGCGATTCTTCACAGGAAAAATGCAACCAGGGGACTCGGGCTGTCGGCTGATATCCTCGCGCGCATTGCGAGCTGCATCGATTCCAATGTCCGGGAGCTTGAGGGAGCACTCACAAAGGTCAGCGCCTACCAGCGGCTGAACCATTATCCCATGACCCTTGAGGAAGTGGACGAGCTCCTGACACACATGCGGAAAGCTCTCAGCAAGGGAACCGTCCCCCGTCCACAGCAGATCATCCAGGAAGTGACCGCGTATTACAAAATCTCGGCGGACGATATCTGCGGCGACAGACGGACGGCAAAGATCACCGTACCCAGGCAGGTCGGGATGTATTTCTGCAGGGAGCTTACCCACCTGTCCCTGAAAGACATCGGACAGGCGTTCGGCGGGAAGGATCATACCACCGTAATTTATGCGCTTAACCGTGTTGAGGAAAGGCTTGGAGTCGATGAGACTTTCGCGCAGGACATGATGATGCTTGGAGCAAGGCTGCGCGACAGATTTCGTGCAGATAACGGATGATGGGGTTCCGGGGTGGGGATGAAAAAAATACACCGTACAATCGAGCGACGGTTCGTTTATCAATAAACGGACGTTGCACGAGCCGCCGGGTAATTCCGGCGGTTTTTCTTTTAACAAATCTTCATTGACATCGATAAACCGGATGGAGAAGGATTCCACAGAACAATCAATATTGCTATGCCGCCCACAAACCTGGTGCAATACGGTCAATCCCTGATAATATGCGGGTTTGTGGGTGTTATTAAATCAATCAATCGAAAATGACACCCACAAACCCGAAAGTTATTCAGGATTGGTTGAGACAGGATTAAGTTTGTGGGCGGCATATTTTTATTTATGAACATACTTCCGGTTATCCGCCATGCAGATTTTTCTATTATTTATTATTTAGACCAATTTTAGAAAGCAAAAATTTATTCATGTCCGGGGACATTTTGTTTTTGCCTTCTATAACGATGAATTAATCAGGGATCTGCGGGGCAAAAAAAAGTGTCCCCTCAATCAAA
>CBDUUJ010000150.1:0-6895 GCA_965370205.1 uncultured bacterium | reverse complement strand
AAGGAATAAACCCTACAGTTACACTCTATTACGAAGATAAATATGTCGATATCGACTGCAACATTTACTCCGATGATGAGCTGGTCGGTGAGTTAATGGGCGTGGACAGTCCGGACAGCGATAAATTCAGCGTTCCCGGTACCTGCTACGTTGAAGTCTGGGCGCATGAGGGCGAAGGCGCGTACATTATCGAAATCGACCCGTAGAGAATTTATCTGAAATCTGGATATACAATACCCCGGACGAGAAACTATCCGGGGTTTTTTCTATTCACCCCATGCGTACAGGGCGTTCGCTGTGCTGTGACCGGTCATGTAGATCGTTCCGTCCGCTCCGATTGACGGGCTGTGGGTCACGAGATAGCCGATATCATCCGACTGCCACAGGATATCCCCATTCGTACCGTCCATCTTTACCACACCAACATATGGCGCGCTTTCTTGATGCCCGACAGCAACATAAACATCGCCGTTCGCATCGATTGCCGCTGACCCATCGATTCCCGTGCCTGTGAAATGATGATCCCACAGCACGTTGCCATTATTGTCAAAGCATCGGAAATGTCCCAGTCGATCTCCCCAGAAAATGTTGCCTGTGTTGGGATCAACTGCGGGAGATGCCCAGATATAAAACCCGCTGTCAAAATCCCAGAGGTAATTTCCATCTGAATCGATCGCAACCAAATCTCCCCCACCCCAGGTAGAGAAATAAATATTCCCTTCCGGACCAACTGACGGAGTATGGAGAATCCAGCTTGTGTACTGATATTCCCATAACGGAGTGCCGTCGCCATCGGGTTCAAAGCACAGGATTTTTCCATGAGTTCCGCCGGTAGCAATTATGTTTCCGTTATCCAGAATCGCCGTTCCGAGCTGCCAGGGGTAGGAATAAGTCGATGACGGTATCCAGTAATTCCAGCCGAGGGTGCCGTCGGGATTAACACGCTGAATGTATCCGGAACTGTATGCGGTGCTCCATGTGATATAAATCGCGCCGTCATGACCTATGGAAGGAGCGGTAGTGTAACACGGTGTTCCGCTTAAATAGCAGTTCCAGACCTCGTTGCCATCCGGATCGATTTTATAAAGGTAATCAGCATCAGTGGACCCAACGTAGCCGAAGCAACAGTAAATATTTCCTTCGTCATCAAGGGCAGGGCAAAGGCTTACCCAGACATTCTGCGCAGTGAAAGTCCATTTTTCAGTTCCGTCAGGATTAACAGCATGGAGCGTTGGATCAGGCCCCCCCGGCTCGGAACCGCTGGTGCTGAAATAGATGGTGCCATCGTTGGCGACTACACATCCTGTTTTGGGATCACCGTAGCCAGGTGTTGAATATATCCATTTTGGAGTGCCGGACGCCATCGCGTCACCGTACCCAACATACTTGCTTGCTGCCTGATTTAAATCCCCGCCTTTCCAGCTTGGCCAGGGATGGTCGACATCGTTCACCGTAAAGCCCTTATCAAGCTCTCCATAAAGACCGGTGTCTGGATTTGTGACCCGCACATCGTATTTGCCAATGACAACCGTGGGTCCGGTAAGGTCGATATCGCAGGTTATTGAATTTCCGCCGGTCACGATCTCATTTGTCGTTTCGATTACTACCGTCCCGGTGGCATCATCGATCAATGTCACTTCTGCATTTGACGCGAAATTTATTCCTGTTACAACTACATCTTCGAGAGTTTCGCCGATATCCTCGTTATCCGGATCGATATCATAAACCTCGGGACTGAGAGCGGTGCCGCTGACAGGGATCGAGAAGAACATGTAAATTGCGACATTCTCATCCGCGAGATCGCCCAGAGTATAGGTGGCGTCGTTACTGACGGCGCAGATGAGGAGATCGATCGGGTCGGATGAATCAAGATCGTTGCCGTTGAAATCGAACTGGTAGGTTGAGAATTCTGAATTTCCGCCTGATGGGGATGTCGCTCCGGTCATCCAGCCGTCGGTATTCATAATTCGGACCTCGGTGAAACCGCATCCCTGCCAGTCGTAGACATCCACATCCATCACTGCGTTACCGCCCTTGTTGCCGGAATCGAGGAAGAATAGATCATTCTCCGTGATATCAGGAACCAGCCTGTAGGCTTCCGGCGCATTTGCGGAGAGTGGAAAATCACCGGGAACGGCAATCGGCGGGTCGGGATCGGGAATCTCCCAGTTCGCGTCGACTGCATAATTAAAAACCAGTCCCTGAGCCGGATCGAAATGAATTGAGTAATGACGTTCATTCGTATAGCCGCTCTGGAACATGCCGCGATGATCGGGATTGAGCTGATCGAGGTCGTCATCGAAATCCAGATCGTCGCAGAAGTATTTGTATCCGTTCAAAGTCGCGTTCAGGTTCGATCCGTTGTAGGGATTGCCAAGTTTCCCATCAATGTAGCCGAACATGGTGGTTCCGACCGGGAACTCGCTCGGATTCCACCAGCGCGTCAGACCGTCGGCGTTGACAAGGAAGCTTTCGGATTGTGCCGGGTGAATTATTCCGGAGTCATAATATCCGCTTATTGATCCCGGGGTAATGAAAATGCCTCGAACATCGAATCCGGTGTACTGGTTCATTCCGGGGAAAGGATGGGTGAGTTCGACATCGACCTCGATCAAGTCCGTGCCAATGACGAGGTTTTTAATTTTCAAATAGGGATTGTCCGACTCCAGGAATTTTAAGACGTTCACATGAAGAGAGCTTTGTCTCAGCGGGATAACTTCAAGTGTGTCGGCATCGGGGTCGACGATCCATGCCCAGTAACCCCAGAGATAGCGCGAATCCGAAATGTTGATGTCTGCTGATGCTGTTAATTCAGCGTTTGTTGGCGGGGCAGTCGGATTAATACTTTCCATATCGCCCGAACAGCCGGCAAGCGCGGCAAGAGCCATAAGCAGGATGAAACCAATAAGCCATTTTAATCTCATTGGAACGACCTCCGGAGATCATAATATGTCAGCAGCAGTTAAATTATATCGCACTTATGGCGGTTATGCAGTAGACCCAATAGGATATATATTCACAGAACCCCGACCGTCAGGGAGGTGGTTAGAAAGACAAATATGGAACTAACCCCACCCTGACGGTCGTGGTTCTGCTATGAGATCTCCCGTTGTCGGGTAATAAAAATGATTTTTTACGTTTAAATTATATAAACACACCTTGACAGGTTTGGTAACATAATGTAATAATAAATTACAAGAATTATCCGCGAAATTCTTCGGGTAATTCCAGTGTTTCCATAGATATTGTGGAGGGAGTTCTTTTTCATATTCAAAAGCTGTCATGATTTCACTGCCGCATTCCGGGTGTGGCGTTTGATATTGCCAATATTACCAATTGACCATAACGATGGGATACCGGCCTTAAAAAACCTACTTACCGCAAGGAGACAAAGGTATGACACGCGTCCCGGTTTTAACAAAGTTTTTTATCGCACTGATCCTGCTGGCAGGAATCACCGGACTGGTGGGCTGCTCGCATGGGGATTCCGGAACGACTCCGGCAACGACGCCTGAATTAACGGCGGATACCACGCTGCCCGACAGCCCGTCGGGCGACGGTGTAACGCTGGGGTATTTCCAGTTTGTGTTTGACGACAACGAAGTCAGCGTTGAGGAAGTGTCGCCCGTACGCGGCGCGGAATTCAATGTCGGCGGCAAAGCACTGATTATTCTCGAAGATTTCTGGTTCGATAACGAGAACCGGAACTGGCACATTATCGCGACAATCAGAAACGTATCGATTTTCACAGGCTATGACGTATGGGCGGTGTTCCACTCAATGGGGAACAAGTTCGTGCTCAACACGGACGGTTTCCTGTGGGCTATGCCCCCGGTGTTCCCTGTGCCGACCCGATGCCCGTTCATCGCGTACGGCAAGGATCAGCCTAACCGGGCGTACACGCCGGGATTCCAGGACACGAGGGAGATCATCATCCATCAGCCTGAGGGAATACCGAATCTTGCGCCTATCGGGTTCTGGGTTGATGCCACAGTCTTCCCCAGAAGGACCCCCGGCGTTGAAGACCTGATGGTCGAGCCGGTTAACGACACCACCGATTCAACCTATCAGCTTACCGGATTCATCTGGGATCACCAGTCGCCATCGAAGGATCTGGTCGCATGGGCCGATTGCACGCATTTTAACGGGCAGAATTATGTACCGCTGTTCGATGACGGCAATCACGGCGACGGCGACGCCGGTGACGATATCTGGGGAGCTACTTTCTCCGGCGATCCGGACGAAGGGCCTTACAGATTAACTGTATACGCATTTGATCCGCAGTACCATCAGGGCGAGAACGATGCCTGGTTCCTGCACGGAGGTCCGTGCAATGAGCCGCTTCAGCCCATTCCCTTTGAAACTGTCGATAAAGGCGAGCACTCGGGAATTGATTGGGAGGAAACCATTGTTGTCAACGACTGGGACACCTGGAAACAGGTCTGGCAGCTTCACACCTCCTATATCATGCCGCCTCCGCCGATTCCTGAAATCGATTTCACAAATCACACGGTTGTCGGGGTCTGGGTAAGCTGGCGACCGTCCAACAACCATCATGCAACAATTACAGCGATTAATTTCGATCCCTGCGAGGATCTGGTCATTGTCGACTATGTATATACGCCATACGAGGCATGCGGTCCTCTGGATGTGATGACCGACCCGTTCCATATCGTCGTTACTCCGAAATTCGAATGGGATGCGTATTTCGTGGGCGTGGAAGTTCCATGTCCGCCTCCGCCTCCGGAGTGCGAGGAATCGATGCCGATCCATACCGTGATTCATGGAGTGCATTCCGGTATCACTGAGCCATACGAGCTTCGGATCGGCAATAAAGATGATTTTATGGCTTTATGGCAGCAGCATACATCCATTATGATTCCGCCACCCCCGCCGCCGGAGATTAACTGGGACATTCATGATGTCGCCGCGGTGGGCATTGGAAATCGCAATACAGGCGGATTCGAATGCAATATTTATGAATTCTGCTGGCTGAACACCGGAGGAATGGGAGTTTTCTATGTAGAGAGAATTCCCGGACCCGACTGTAATGTACCGCAGGTTTTCACACAGCCGCATCACTGGATTCTTGTCCCCAAGGTCGACAGCCCGTTGTTCTTCTTCAAATCAGAGGAAGTTTACAGCTGTGGACCCTGCGAGCCTGTACCGTGGTTCCAGCTTGCTGAGGGTGATGTCTCATGCGCTGATCCCGGCGAGTATGGCTTCCAGGACTTCAACCAGGAATTCGAGGATTTATGGTACAAAGTCCACTGCTGGGGGCCGGATTCAGGCGATCCACCACCACCGCTTCCGCCGATTCCTCCGCCAACACAGGACGGCTCCATGAAACCGTTTATTATCCAGGCACCTCATTTCCCGACCACCGGATTTTTCTTGACCATTGATGATGTCTGCATTGAAGAATGTACGCTGGTCGTGAATTACACGCTGCATATACCCGGCGAAAGCTGCAATGTCGGTCAGTTCCCGACTCAGCCGTGGGTCTTTGGTGTCGCCGAGTTCCCGCCGATTAAATGTCTGACGCAATGGGAATTCATCGGGCATGAGGAAGTCTATGAATGCGGAGAATGCGAGCCGATTCCGTGGTATCAGCTTGCGGAAGACGAGCATTCATGCGCCGATCCCGGCGAGTATGGATTCCAGGGATTCAATCAGCAGTTCGAGGACCTCTGGGTTAAACTCCATTGCGGACAGCCGCCGCCGCTTCCCGAAATTCCCGATCCGATAAATCCTGCCTGGGAAATGAAACCGTTTGTCATCCAGGCGCCGGAGTTCCCGACAACCGGATACTACCTGACCATCGATGATGTCTGCCTTGCCGAGTGTACAGCGGTTGTGGAATACACTCTCTGGATTCCCGGTCCGGGCTGCCCTGTGGCTGGTATCGAAACCCAGCCGTGGGTGTTTGGTGTGGCTGAGTTCCCGCCAATCGACTGCCCGATTCTCTGGAAATTCAACGGACATGAAGAGGTCTATGAATGCGGAGACTGCAATCCCGTGCCGTTCTGGCAGACCGCGCAGGGTTCACACTCATGCGCCGATCCCGGCGAATACGGCTGGCAGCACCAGGAAGGATACAAGCAATTCTGGCAGGATATTCACTGTGGGGATTTTCCCCCGATGCCGATTGATCCCGAACCGACGCAGGGCGGTATTATCTACCATGCCGGAATTCAGCTTCCGCATCGACCATCGACAGGTTATTTCATCACTTTCGATGAAGTCTGCATTGAAGGCTGCGATGTGTACATTGAATATACCGAGCATATTCCCGGTCCGAACTGCAATGTACTCTGGGTAATCACCAAGCCGTGGGCGATTGCAGCGATCGAGCTTCCGCCGGTCTACTGCTACTGGACATGGCACTTCGAGAAATATGAGGAAGTGTACAATTGTCCCGATGAAAATTGCTGGGATTTTGAGACCATAATGAGCG
Source organism: uncultured bacterium (assembly GCA_965370205.1). Taxonomy (GTDB): domain Bacteria; phylum JAJVIF01; class JAJVIF01; order JAPKYR01; family JAPKYR01; genus CBDUUJ01. Next base: position 438 of record CBDUUJ010000150.1, on the reverse strand, counting down.
GTCAGTTCAGTGAGTGCGAGGGTCCGCTTGGATGGCTCATAGACAGCCCGCAGGAATGGTATGGATACTGGATGGAATGCCATCCACAGCTTCCGATTCCGCCGTACGACCTGCCTCAGGGCTGGGGCGCATATGCGGTCCATATCGGCGAGCGACCCACATCGGGCTACAGTGTCGAGGTCTTCGAGATCTGCGAATCGGACGATCCGTTCGGAGCAGCGGTTCGATGGACCGAGTGGATTCCCGGGGACAGTTGTGATGTTCTTCAGGTGATAACAACACCATGGACTCTTGTCACAATGCCGCTTGTCGATCTTCCGTACTTCGATGAGGGTTTCGAGGAAGTCTACGAGTGCGACTGATCATTTACTGCATGGATAATGAATTGACATAGGTAGACCCTCGCGGGTTTTCCCTGTCACACCACCGGGCGTACGG
>CBDUUJ010000149.1:0-6905 GCA_965370205.1 uncultured bacterium | reverse complement strand
TGGCGAAAATCCAGCGGTACTGGGAAGCTGAGGGCACACCGAATGCCGAGGTTATTGACCAGGCTCGCGCAGCCAGGATCGTTGAGGCCACTCACAAACTCATTGAGGCTCTGGCCGATACGATGAAGACGAGATCGGAGGAACCGTTCAGAATCCGCTGAATGAGTTATCGAATACGGAGAGTTTTTTTCAGGCATCATTATCACAACGAGGCACGGTCATCCGTGCCGATTTCTTTATCCTTGACCATCGATGCAGAAATAACTACCATTGTGCTGAATCACCCACAAGCTACGGTCGGCTTTCGCCTCACTCCGCTTGTGGGCGGCACCCGATAAAAAACATTATGCTGGAAGCTCTAAATCCAAATAAAAAGGTGATCCTGTGGACCTGACTGATTACATTCGCGACATTCCTGATTTCCCAAAAGAAGGAATTATTTTTAAAGACATTACTCCGCTTCTGAAAGACCATGACGCGTTAACGCACGCTGTGAATCTCATCTATAAGCATTACGCGGACGCTGGAATCACCGGGGTCGCGGGGATTGAATCTCGTGGCTTTATCTTCGGATGCCCGGTCGCCGGTCTGTTCAAGGTGGGATTCATCCCGATCCGGAAACCCGGGAAGCTCCCATATGACACGCTCAGCGAGGAGTACAAGCTCGAATACGGCACCGACTGCGTGGAGATACACACCGACGCTGTCGGACCGGGGGATACAATTCTTATAGTCGATGACCTTCTCGCAACCGGCGGAACCGCTGCGGCAACGAAAAACCTGATCGAAAAAGCCGGCGCGAAAGTGGCCGGATTCGGTTTCGTTATCGAGCTTGAATTCCTGAACGGATCTGAAAAACTGGGAGATGTGCCGATCTATTCGCTGATTAAATATTAAAACCAGGAAATTCCGTAGCGATGGCTTCTCATCCTTGTACCACGGACGTCATCCTTGTAGCGCGGATATCTCATTCACCTGAGGCGCTTTTTCTATATCTACCCCTGAGTTCTAGTCTTTCTCATATTCACTTTTCGCTTAAGTGAGTGCCATTCGGGACAGGTCTACTATTTCTGGAAAAGGAGACACGATGATGCAAATCATGACGCTGTTCACCCATCTGGCACTCCTGGTAAGTTCAGCCATCTTCGCTGTCATAATTGTTATTGTGCATTTCATCTGGATATTGTTTATGCTTATGGGTTTCATATTCACCTTATGCGGTTTCTTCTGGAGCAATTTTTTTGATAGATGGCTATTTAGGACGGTTCATCTTTGTGGCATAGTCTATGTTTCAATTTTAGCTATTATTGGTAAGCAAATAAGAGCGGTTTGTCCGCTGACGATATGGGAAAATGTCTCAAGGACAAAATATGATCCTGCCTCAGCTTATTCGGGCGAGTTCATAATTCATTACGCTGAAAAGTTGGTCTATCCTGATATTAATCCATTAATAATAACTATGGGTACACTGTTTATTGCTGTTTTCACTGTAGTCGTTTTTATAATCCGGCCACCAGCGAAGATAAGGAGAATTTTGTTCAGATGAAATACAGGGGCAGGTATGAATGGCACATTCTTAAGCAAACTTGTAGCGCGGACATCTCATCTTTGTAGCGCTTTTTCTGGATGATTGACGATAGAAAGGACACCCACAAACCCGATGGTTATCCAGGATTGGCAGTAACAGCATCAAGTTTGTGGGCGGCATAGATGGGTTTTAGTTACTAAATATATTAGTGCAGGAATAATAGCTGATTGATCTTATAAATCTAAGACTCCGGGATTCCAGACTTTTTCAACAGCCCCGGGATTCAAGCGATAATGTTGTGAAATGCAATTGATCTAAAAAGAGAAGGACGCCCGATTGGCGTCCAACTCTTGCTACCGAAGTAAATCGATTGGTTTTCGGATCGTGAAAAGTTGCCCTTTTGGATCAGAGGGCATTCTTGAGCTCGGAACCGGGAGCGAAATGCGGGACCTTGCGAGCCTTGATCATGATCTTGGCTCCAGTCTGCGGGTTGATACCCTTGCGAGCTTTCCGCTTCCGGACAGAGAAAGTACCGAAGCCGATCAGACGAACTGCGTTGCCCTTCTTGAGCTGCTTCTTCACGGTACCCGTGAAGGCTTCAAGGGCTCGTTTTGAATCGGCTTTCGAGAGGCCAGTCTCTTTTGCGATGGCCTCAATGAGCTCCTGCTTGTTCATATTACGCCTCCTTCTTTAGTGATATAGAACGTAATACAAGCTTTTCTCGCTTACCCACCATCTTCCTGTCAGAATCGGCTCTGAAGGCCATATTGATTTCCGACAATTAAAAGTGAATTCGCGAAAAATCAATAAACTCAGTATACAACACAAAGGGTGTGTGTCAAGGCTATAACCCCGATTTCATGCGGGTTACCAGCGCATTTCCGGCAATATGGAGCTAATTACAACGATATCATATTATTACTCACCGGAAAGCCCCGCCCTAAGCCCCCGATCAATACAGCAGTTTAAAGAGGTATTCGCCTGAACCGCTATCCATGCAGGTTTGAGGGCCTGCGTGTAAAACCCTGATGACTTGAATTGTGATACGCATAACATGAAAAAAACATGAAAAACGCTTTGTTTACCAGTGTTTCGTGACTTAGCGAACTTTCTGATAAATAACCGTGTTGCCTGATTTTACGGGGTGATGACCGAAAAAATAAGCTGATATGAAATTTCACCTTCCGCTCCAGGATCCTGTGGACCGGGTGAAGCTGGGAGAGCCGTTCATTACTGTAATGCCGTAAAACGGCGGTTTTTCATTTCATATACGATAATATACACTGATTTTCAATATTATCGACCTCGCTCTCCGGCAGGCGTTTTTTCGCGACCAATTGGATGCCCGGCGTTGATACAGCAGGTATAATAGACCGGGTAAGGAATTTTACTAATCCTGACGATCGGGTTCCGTGTCGTATTTACTGATCGTCGTCAAATAATGGAAATCTGGCCCTACATAGTTCCCTTTGCATGGCTTGTACTTCTCGAGAGCCTTACCATCCGATGGATAACGGGGGGACCAGTCCCCGGAGTGGTGAGTCGCATATTTGCGACCAATCTCGCGGGCATTGCGCTTTTAATGCTCATATCCCTGACCGGATGGTTTTTCGGCTGGTGGCCGGATATCCGCAACTGGGCTCTCCGCGATACTTTTTTTCTCTTCCTCCTCGTGAAAGCTCCGATATTCGCTTTCCTTTTCCGCCGCTGGGGAGGACAGCGGATTTTTACACTTCACGTGATCAGCAATTTCGCAAGCGCGATCCTTATCAGCCTGCTATTCACGTATTCACCGGCTGCGCTCGCGGTTAAGCTATGCACTGTCGAAGATCTGAATGTCAGATCGATCCAGAGGGTCAGGGAGATCCAGCAGGCGCTGGAAAGCTATAAGAATGCACATGGCTATTATCCCGCATATATCTGGGGTGGCGATGTGTTATCGTGGGGATCGGAAGGATCGCCCGACCCACTTCTCAAGGAAGGCTATCTCCCCGCCTATCCGGTCAATCCTCTCAATCTCCGGCGCACTTTTTTTGAGCCGAGAAGAGAATCCGGCTGGAAGGAACTATGGTTCGGATACAAGTCTGAGCAATTCCTCGAGATCCGAAACCTCTGGTCTCAGATAGTCAACAACGATCCAAGATTCGGCTACCGGGGCGCCAAGATGGGTAATATCCTGCCCGATCCCCGGATGCCGGAGACAAAGCTTCCGGAGAATGTCAGGTTCACGCGCATGGACAAATGGCTGCCGGGAGGATTTTTCTATCGTTCGTATGATCTGGACGAAAACGGATACGCGGACGCGTACATCCTGGGTGTCTGCGGCGATGAGAGCAAGCAGGCAACAATGGATATCTATGATGCCAGATCGGATTCACTTACAAGCGATTACCAGGACAGGAAGGTGGTCTCCGCTCCGGACACAAGGCGGGATGGTGTGATAACGCGAATTCACCAGGGATTCCCGCAGATCGAAAGCTCTCTTGCGGGTCAGGAAATCCCCAGGATCGATCTCCCTGTCGATCCGGAAACCGGCGAGGTTATCCCCATTCCGTGGCCGTTCGACTGGAATCTGTCGGCATGGATAGTCGAGCCGGATGTCACTCTCGATCAATCTGTGGAGGAAAGTGAAGAAAATGTGGAATAATGTGGAGAGAATGCGGATAAAGTGTGAAAAAGCAGTGCGGAAACCTGGGATTGCTGTTGAATAATTTATATCCGTAGAAATATCAATCGGCCTGCATATAAAAACTGTGGCACACATCAATTCCTTAATGTGCGCCACTTGTGGTTTATTGATTCTGAATGGCTCTTTCAATATCTAAGACGAAAAAAATAACCATTGGTTCACGATTTTTTATTCCACGGTCTTCTGTCGGGGAGCACGAACCATTCGATCATCCGAAGCAGTTTGGTGCCGGGCCAGTCTTTCTCTGCAAGCGGTTCAACGAGGATGGTCTCGACACCTCCCCAGTTTCCGCCGAGAACGTCGGTGCAGCACTGGTCGCCGATCAGAACAACCTCGCTTTTTTTACAGCCCAGGATATCGAGCGCTTTTTTCAGTAACGCCCATGCAGGTTTGTAGACCTTCGGCACGCCCGGAAGTCCCGTCAGCTTCTGAAGTTTTTCGATCTTCCACTGGGTCGCGTTAGAATAAAGCAGGCATTTGACACCTGCCGCTTCAGCCCGTTTGAGCCATTCGAGGTTTTCATCGGGGATTTCGTCGTACACACCGTATACGACCAGCGTGTTGTCGATATCAAGAAGCGCGCCCCTGATTCCACGTGCGGCGAACTCCTCAATGGGCACATCAGCCAGCGATGGATATCGATGATTGGGAAGTAAAGCGTTCACTTCGCGGGATTTCCGTCTCCGATTACTCCGATTTTTTCTCAGGCTTAATGCCCAGCAAATCACGGCGCGCTTTGGTTTTATCAAGCCATGTCTGAAGGATACTGGCCGCCGCGAGCGCATCGAGAAGCTTCAACTGCTCTTCCTTCGGCATTCCCTGCAGAAGCCCTTCGTTCTCGCGGGTGCTCATGCGTTCATCCTGGAAATGCACGGGAAGGTCGGTGCGGAACACAAGATCCCGCGCGAACTCACGCACTTTTTCCGCCATGGGACCCTCGGTGCCCTCTCTTGTAAGAGGAAGGCCGACCACGATCACGTCGGCTTCACCTTTGATGATGATCGACAGGTGCTCCATGTCCTCTTCGTAATCATCCTCGAAAGTAAATATCCTGTGCGGGACAGCCATCAATTTCTCGTCGTCCGCACATGCAAGCCCGACACGTTTTTCGCCGTAGTCGATTCCCATGTATCGCTTCATACGCATGTTCACCCACCTCCCGGGTGGCAGGATGATTATAGCATTATTTTTTTGGAGATTGTAACGAATGGATGAGGACAGGATATCCTCACTCCGGGCGACGGGACATCGCCCCTCCTTTTTTTCTCACATAACGTAAACAACGGAGGGGTGATCTCCGGTCACCCGGCGTGATGACGTCTCGTCATCATCATGGCGCTACGATGAACGCGGGACGCGCTCACTCCGGGCGACGGGACGTCGCCCCTCCTGTATTGATATCAACTTTAATTACGATTAAAGGACATTAAATGCCGGATTGTAAGGACATTAGATGTAGATAATAAGACAGTTGTGTGATAGCAGGACAAAGGGCGGGCATAATTACAACAGCAGAGGTTTGATCAATGAAAGAACTTACCAGCGAGGAAACTCTTGAGGTTCTGGGGGCATGTCTCGACCTTCTCGCCAGGCGCGAGAGCGAAATTCGCGAACTGTACGACAGGCTGCAGGCGTATGAACCGGATACCGCCGCCGAAGGCAGGATCATCGGCGCGATAACCCCGGATGTTGACGAGGCCGGTCGCAGCGCATCATCGGGATGGCCTACCGCGATTGCTGTATGTGGAACACCGCTTGTGGGCCGAACGCTCATGCTCACCTGCCCGCAGGTTGGGTTGAGGATTACCGGCATAACGGACAGCGGACTGGACGGCCTCAAGCTTGCAGAAAAGAATACACCGGACTTCGCGTTTATCGACCTGGATATCGATGATATCGATGGCCTTGTGCTGGTCTCACGGTTGAAGGAGATTCTCCCGGATATGACCATCATCGCGCTCACATCCACCTCTCAGGAGAACGCGCTTGTGTCGGCGATCATCGCCGGCGCAAACGAGGTTATTGGAAAACCATTGCAGACCAAACGCCTGATAAACGCCGTTGGCAGGCTGGTGAAGTCACGCGGAAAAAAAAAGGAATACGGCAGGACGATTCCACTTCAATTCAACCCGGCGGAGACAAGTGAGAGTTATGAGTCCTGGTCGATCCTCTAGGCTTTAAATCTCGTTAAAAATAACCTATATTCAATCCGGGTGCGGGATAGCTGCGTCCGGATTTTTGTTATTGATAAATCTTCCGGTGAAAGATGACTCATGCTTATAATATTCACACCTGATGTTGCGCTGAAGGATGTCAACAGGCTCACGGAGCGGTGCGATGCGCTCGGCGTACGCTACAAGTACATCCAGGAGCTTTCCGCAAGTTATCTTGTCATTGAAAGCGCCGAACTCGCCAAGCTCGAGGAGCTTTACCACCAGTTCCGTCACCTTCCTGTTGTGGCATCGCTTTCATTCCCGAGGGATCCCGATGACCCTCTCGCAGACCTTGAACCGGTGAAAATCAAGGCGGGTAACCGATGGATCGGCAGGGGGTCGCGACCGATTGTGATCGCCGGAAGCCCTTACCTTGAAAGCCGGAACCATGCACTCGACCTGGCGAATAAACTCGCGGCTATCGGTGTCAATATTTACAAGGCGGGACCATATCGGCCGACTGAAACGCTGTCGC
>CBDUUJ010000148.1:0-6914 GCA_965370205.1 uncultured bacterium | reverse complement strand
ACAGTCGTCTGCCGCTTCTCTGTCGCCCTCGGATTCGCCTGTGTCGACGCTCGCGAGAACGTCATCCGCGCCCGGAATGACCGGACTGTCTCCGCCTGAGCAGCCCATGACAGAAAATAATGCCAGCAGGCCGAGGATCAGGAGGGTAAATCTTGCGGTTTTGTTAAACATTTTTTTTGGGTACCTCTCCGTTCAGTTGGATTTTTGTACGGGGTTCCGATTCTGGAACCGGTACCCACATCCTTGTTGTCTGATGCGTCTGACGTATCCGGATGGGTTATGTTCCCGAAAATGGGATTTTTATTCTAAACGTCTCCTTCTGGTGGCGCCTTCAAGCGAGTCTTCGAGCTTGGAGGTGCTTTAGATTTCAGAATTTCAGGACACCTCCAAGCTCGAAGACTCGCTTGAAGGCGCCACCCGCTGAGTTTGAAGGCGGTGCCGGATGCTTGTTTGAAGGCGGAAAGTGAAGAAAAATCCCGGCTTGTTGCAGCCGGGTTAATTAATAAAGGAGTACATATAGGAGGCCATATTTTTTTCGGGTGATTTATTTTAATTTATATTATCACCAGTTCTGCCTGTAATGCTCCCGACGCCTGCAGTGCCTGGAAGATCGCGACAATGTCTCTCGGGGTTGCACCGAGTGCGTTAAGGGCGGCGACGAGGTCGGCTGATGTTATTCGCACAAACTGGGCCGATCCTTCATCAATATCCAGTCCGGTGCTCGGCATCGCGAGTGAATGTCCGCCGCTGAACGGGGGAGGCTGGCTGGCATCGAACGATTGCGTAACTGTAATGGATAATGCGCCGTGAGCGATCGCGACAGGGATGATCTGGACTCCCGATCCCATGACAATTGTCCCGGTGCGCTCATTGATGATGACCTTATTCGGGACATCCGGGCGGATCATCAGATTTTCAACATGCGAGATAAACCTGACGATGTCGTTTTCATATGCCGTGGGAACATGGATATTCACGCTGGCGGCATCGATGGCCTCGACTCTCCGGATTGACGGGAACGCCGACACGACCGCGTCCCGGAGGCGGATCGCGGTGGTGAAATCCGGGTTCATCAGCACAAGTGTGACAATGTTATTTTGCGCAAGAGTGAAATCGACCTCGCGCTCGACATACGCGCCGTTTGGAATCCGTCCGACCGTGAGGAAATTCTCCGTTCGACTGGCTCCCGATCCACCGCCGCCCCCGGCGGCTCCGAATCCGGCGAGGCTGATCGATCCCTGCGCGACTGCGTAGATTTCACCGTTTGCCGCGCGGATCGGCGCCATAATCAGTACTCCGCCCTGAAGGCTTTCCGCGTCACCCATCGCGGCGACAGTGACATCGATCGTGTCACCCTCCCGCGCGAACGCCGGAAGGTCGCAGGTGATCATCACCATCGCGAAATTCTCGACCTTGATATTATTCGGATCGGTGGGGAGTCCCGCGCGCTCGAGCATATTCGCGATCGCCTGCGCGGTGAAATCGACCGATGACGAGTTGTCGCCGGTTCCTGCGAGACCTGTCACAAGCCCGATCCCGTGAAGCTGGTTGCCTCGTACTCCAAGCACTCTCGCGATATCTTTCAGGCGGACTTCCGGCGCGTTTGAGTAATATTGAGGTTCCGCGAATTCCCAGAAATCCGGAAGCGACCTGGTTTCTTCGGTGATTTCCGTGTCCGTATCGTCGGCGGTATCCCCGACGGTCTCCTGCCCGAACGCGGCGATCGGAAGCAGTCCAAGAAGGATAATCAGGGAGATCCTGATGAATCCGGAAAATATTTTATGTTTTAAATCCGACATCATTTTTTCCTAGAAGAAGAAATTGAATATCCTCGACAGAATTCCGTCCTGCTGGCGGTCAGCGATGATCCCTTCGCCCTCGTACAGGATTTCCATCTCGGCCATCTGGCTCGATACGATAGTGTTGTCGATAGATAAATCCCGTGGCTGGATTACACCACGGATTGTCAGCTCGGCGGTATCCTCGGCGATTGAAATTTCCCGCGATCCCTCAATTACCAGATTGCCGTTTGGGAGGATATCCACAATTGTCGCGGTGATCCGGGTGATGAATTTTCCGGATGTGGAAACTTTACCCTCACCCTCGAATTGCTCCTTTGGAGTGAACGTGATGTCCTCGATAGGTGAGATTGTCGGGGGAAGGTCGGCTATCCACTGGAGGAATCCCGTTACTGTCAGTTCTCCATCAGTGCTCAGTTTTTTATCGGTTTCCGTTGATGCCTGGTTGCTTGCGGATGTCGATTCCGAGATCAGGATAGTGACCAGGTCGCCGATATCGTGCGCGATGTCGCAGGTGATAAGGTCGCAGCCGTCCGCATCGAACAGGCTTGTCCCGATCGCCGGAGCGGGGATCAGCAGGCTCGTGATAATGATCAGATGTATAAATAAATAACGCATGTGTTTTTCCTCTTAAGCCGTTAATCCGGCAGTTTTATTTCCGCTTTGGAATAACCCGTGACAATCGCTGTGATGATCGCGTTCGTATCCGGATTCCTGACCCGGATTTCATCGCCGAGCGCGCCTGCATCCAGTGCGATTCCCTGCAGGGTTATTCGAATGCCGCCAATCGGAACGTTGACCATGACAGTCTCACTTCGAAAGACCAGTGTAGGGAGCTCGAGCATCCCGTCGGTGAGAATTCTTCCAGCCTGGATATTCATCCGCGCCGACAGCCCGACGATGTCATCAATGGTCTCGTACAGATCGCCGGATGGCAGATTCCGTACATCGACCAGCTTTTCCTCCACGTCATCCTCGGTCAGAACCTGGTCGCGATCGATTGAGTGTGCAGTTGTGAAAACCGAAACTGAAACGGTCAGGTATGGAGTCGGGTCGAATCGTAAATAGAGCGCGCCGTCCACGAGTACTTCAACCGTGACAGCCCCGATATCCCTGAGACTGTTGGGAACTCTTTCCAGAATTGCCTCGACCTCGACCCGTCCGGATTTATAGATAATTATATCGCCAGGAGTGCCGGATGTTTCCACGGTGCATCCGGATTCAGCCCATGGATCGCATGTCAGGATGAGATTACGTGCGGACTCGATGAGCCATCCGGAACTCAGGTGCTGCGAATCGGTCGCCCGTGCCGTGGAAACGCCGGTAAGTCCTGCGATAATGCAGAACGCGATGAGAGTGACCGTAAATTTGATTATCGATTTAGTATTCATAATACATTTTGATTTCTTAGTTAATATAAAAATTATGACACCCACAAACTCGACCATTATGAAGAGATTGACCGCTTATGCAGTAAGTTTGTGGGCGGCATAGGTATGGTCTTGTTCCTGTTATTTCTTGATTTATTGTCATGTTACAATGTAATAATATGGCGCCCACAAACTTGATGCTGTTATTTCCAGTCCTGGATCATCTCCGGGTTTGTGGGTGTTATTAATAATTAATCAAAAATGACACCCACAAACCCGACCGTGATAAAGAGATTGACCGCTTATGCAGTAAGTTTGTGGGCGGCATAGATCTCTCTGGGTTATTGGACCTGTTTGTTGTTAAATCAATTGATTATGCCTGTAACACGCACATTCCTGTGCGTGATCTTCAGTAACATGCACATTCCTGTGCATGCGATTAAAAACAAGGGCAGGGGAGAGATTGTTCTCGTTAAATTGATTTGGTGGCGTGGGCACCGGGGATTACGAACCCGCTCTGTACACCCCCTCCAGGGTGCACCTACAGGCAGGATTGGTTCCTCGCGCCGGGCCGCATCGCCCTTTTCGGTAAATTCTCCCCCCGACCCTGAATTATCAATGTTCCTTGTTAACCTTCACCTCCTCCTCTTGAGAGTTAACGTGCAAGGTTATTGGAAATGTTCAGAAGCTGATCGGCGACATCCACAGCGCGGGAATTGGTCTCAAACGCGCGCTGTGCGACGATCAGGTTTATTAATTCCTCGACGATGGAGACGTTACTCATCTCGATAAAGCCCTGGGCGATCTGGCCGAAACCCTCCTCGCCCGGCGTTCCCTGGATGGGATCACCCGATGCGTCCGTTTCTTTCATCAAGTTCTGCCCGATTGTTTCCAGTCCCGCGGGATTCTGGAACCTCACGAGCTGAATCTGTCCCACCTGCGTGAGTGTTGTGTCGCTGCCGAGCTGAACGGCGACAGTGCCGTCGCTCGATACTTCGATTCGGATGGCGCTGTCGGGAATTGTGACCGGCGGCTCGATGTAAAGCCCGTCCGCCGTGACAATATTTCCCTCGGAGTCAAGTTTGAAAGTTCCGTCGCGTGTGTAGGCAGTGGAACCGTCCGCGAGTGTGACCTGAAAAAATCCGTCGCCGCTGATCATCAGGTCAAGCGCGTTGCCTGTCGGATTGGCGGCACCAAGGAGGAAAATTTTCTGAGTCGCGATCGGTCGCACGCCATGACCCACGCGAAGGCTGTTCGGCACCATCGAGCCGGTCAATGTGCTCTGCCCGGCTCTTCGGAAGGTTTGATAGAGAAGGTCCTGGAAATTCAGACGGTCCCGTTTGAAACCGGGAGTGTTTGCGTTCGCGATGTTGTTCGCGATCACGTCGGTGTTCATCTGCTGGGCCTGAAGCCCGGTCGCCGCTGTAAATAACGCTCGAATCATGCTGTTCCTCGTTTCATTGCATACCCAGCCATGTACCAAGAGGCAGTGTAGCCAGGTAGAGAACCAGCAGAACAACCCATGTAATCATTTCACCCAGATTGTTCTGCATACGTCGGAGCATTAACATCGGGTTCCTCCTCTTATGGAACTCGAATAATCTGTTACCCTTCAAACTCCTCCCGACGTTCCGACTGTTAATAAATATTGCACAGATTTATTGTTATCTTGTTTCTATCGCAATTAACCCGGGAGCCTGCCAAGTTCGCCACTGACCCGGGTAAGGCTCTGGTTAAACATATCGACAGCTCTCGCCGCAGCTTCATAGGAACGCTGTGCCGTAATGAGTTGAACCAGCGAATTTATTGCGTTCACATTGCTTGATTCGATCACTCCCTGCTCGATTGAGGAGTTATCGGCGCTGAAAGGCGGAGGCATGTTCGGATCGATCATTCTGAAAAGTGTCGCGCCTTCTTTTTCAATGGCGCTAAGATCCTGGAACTCCACGAGCCTGATTCTCCCGACAGGAACTCCGCTCTGGATAACCTCGCCTCTCTCGTTGATGTTAAACGGAGCGGGGGAAGTGATCCGTATCGGCTGCCTGTTTGCTCCCTGGAGTTCGAGGCCGGATGCGTTGACAACTTTTCCTTCCACGTCGAGATGAAAATTACCCGAGCGGGTGTATCGTTCGCCATTTGGGGTATCGATAACGAAAAACCCCGGGCCTTCGATGTATAAATCAAGCGGGTTACCGGTTGTTCTTGGCGCTCCGGGGGAGAAATTGACAAATTCGGTTTCAGCGGCGGGACCGCCCAGGTTCATTACACCGACCTGAGGCGGGATGCTCTTCATTCCGGGAATATCTTCCGGATGATTTTCCATGCGGGAAAGGAGCATGTCGCCGAATGACCTCATGGCGATACGGTCGCTTTTGAACCCGTCGGTTGAGACATTGGCGAGGTTGTTCGCCACGGTCTCGACCTCATGGGCCCGGTAGCGCATTGCGTTAGCTGCTGCGTAAAGACCTCGTAACATAAAAGCTCCAGTCTGCGGGCGAAAAAATACACCCACTTTTTTTATCGGATGAATGGAGCGGGGCTAAATGATGTATGCGGGGATAAATGCGGAAAAAATTTTTATTCTTCATTGCAGGGACTTCGTAGAACAGCACGGCAGTGCGTTTTCATACTTCGTAGAACAGCACGGCAGTGCGTTTTCATACAGTATCAAAGACGCACTGCCGTGCTGTTCTACGATATGTTCTACGATATGTTCTACGATATGTTCTACGATATGTTCTACGGGATGTTCTACGATATGTTCTCAGACCATTTTTAGAAAGTAAAAATTTATTCATATCCGGGGACATTTTGTTTTTGCCTTCTACAACGATGAATTAATCAGGGATCTGCGGGGCAAAAAAAAGTGTCCCCTCAATCAAACGAGCGTCAATTAACAGGATTGTTCTCCAATATGATTTCCATTTGTTTCAATCGCTTCTATCGTCTGCGTTTTCGTCTCTTCCCCTCTGCGAAGATTTCGGTTCTCGAACGGTCGGAGTATTTATCCTTCAGGAAATCCTGTCGATGTTTTCTCGTGATTGATGCGACAAGATCATATAGAAGATAGACGGGCAATCCCCAGACATGAAAAATCGAAAAAAAGATCCACCAGAAGAACATGTTCCCGTGACGGCGTCCGGGGACCTCAGCTACAAACCTTGTGAGCGCGAACCATGCCGCGATTCCGAATACCGCCGTTGCCAGCCAGATTCCGGAGTCGATATCGAGAGGTTCGTATTCCCAGGCCTTGTTGTAGAGCCAGTAGACCGGATGGTACAGGATGAGATACCGGAAGACGTAATACCAGATTTCCTGGAATATCGATTCCATACACGTAAGTTTACATCATTTTTTTACAAATACAGGAAAGGGCGCATAAATATGCGCCCCGACGGTTGGATTTTTTCAGTTTGTTTTAGCCTGAGTCTCAAAAAAACAGAACTACTCGCTTGAGACATTTATTATGATTTCAGCTAAATCGCTTCCGCCCTTGTTGTCCTCGACCGAGCACGTGACGATGCACGATGCCGCATCGGACGGCGCTCTCCATACCGCTACATTTTCATTCACGGAATTGAAAGTGCCAAGGTCTGCCGACCAGTTGTATTCAAGCGGATCGCTGTCCTCGTCGGTTGCCGTGAGCGTGATCGTCACAAGCGCATTGACAAGGACCGAGTTGCCGGGATCGAGGTCCCAGCCCTGAATGACCGGAGCATGGTTTTCCTGGACAACGATCGGAATG
>CBDUUJ010000147.1:0-6931 GCA_965370205.1 uncultured bacterium | reverse complement strand
GGGTGGAAGACGCATGGTTTCCGGGATCGCCCACCCTAAAGGGTGGGGTACCGGAGTTTTTTTTACATACTTTCAACAGTCCCAGCCTGCTATCAGATTACCCCTTCGCAGGTAATCTCTATATCCCCAATGGACCGAATTTGATGTCCGGCCAGCAGACAAGCTTATCTCCCATGCGCCTGATGCTTTTAATGCCGCCATCCTGGGAAATAGCAAACGCGATGCTCTCCTCACCCTCCCAGCAGAAACGGAAGGCCGAACGATGCCGGGTTCCATAGGATTCAATCGGAACCGCTGCTGTACGCTCAGCCAGATGATCCTTCGCCACGTGAATATTGCGGAGACTCGTGGAGGATACGGTTATTTCGGCGCCGAACCCGAGCAGCCTGAGTTTGTCGGTTATCAGCACAGCACCATCCACTTCGGAGAAAGAGGCGAGCAGCTCGATGGAATCTGAAATCCGCCGGTTAATCTCCTCGCGCTGGCTATCAAGTATTGAGATCCGATGAAACATGGCAGGAGACATACCGCCCTCCCTGGTATAAATTTCCTTCCGCAATATATTGTAACCATGGCGGAGGACGAGCGATCTGATTATCAATGGCCATGCCCTGTTGAAATGACAGGGATACTTGATTCTGACACGGCCGGTGATACTCGGATCATCCAGCTTCATACGATCCGGGATCATAAGCACAGCGCCGCCGTGACGCTTCCTTCTGATTTCGAAAAGAAGACGCTCGAGAAATTTAACGAAAAAATATTGCGGATAATCATCGATCTGTTCGTTCCGATCGTACTGCGGTTCACCAATCGCGCTGCAGACCTCTGAATGGATGGCATCCACGGCGTCACTCAGAAACGCGGCTATCGGTCCCTGGTGCAGATGCTGTCTTGATGGCGCTATTATCTCACCCTGCACAAGATTCAGAAGCACCGTTCCCTCGCGGGATATGGACAGGTTACCCGGCTCATCGGACGATACTGTCAAACAGTTAGGCGGGAGAACTTTTATCTGTGACTCTCCCCGTGAGAACACCTGCCACGAAGACCCGGTATTAATAAGCCCCCATATCCGAAGCTGCCCAGGCTCGCGATTTTTGGACGGCAACGGGGAAACACAGATCAATACCCTCGTATGATCCGTGGCCGGAGCAAGATGAAGAATCTCGCTGATTGAAAAATCGCGAGGCTGATCGAACTCCAGCGGCTCATACAGCCGTCCAAGCTCTTCCGGTCCCGCGTGCCGATTCGCAAACTCGGGGGATATATAGGCCAAGCCTGAATCCGATCTTCCGGCCCTCCTCGGTCAGCATACTCGCATGGTAGGCCACCTCGAGGAACTCCTTCAACTGCTCGTCGGATGGAAGACGAAGGTTCTGCTCCTCAGGGACTTCAGAGCACTTCCACACCTCACTAAGGTGGGAGATCAGATTTTCCGGGTAGGTGAAAGGCATCTGGTTTCACCGATGAATGTCAGGAATCCCTGTCACTAATTCACTGGAATAACCTACACAATAGATATCGCGGGGATATCAGATTTATTTCATTAACTTACTTCAGGCAATTAAAGATAAACTGAAACCGGTCACATCCCTCTTCTTCTTAACAAACTGATTTCAATCCGGAAAAATCTGCCGATACTATTAATGATCGGATCAAATGAAAACATCATTCAGTACACGTCTTAAACGCTATTTCACCACAGGGCTTCTTGCCCTCCTCCCGATAGCCGCCGCTATATGGGTCATTATCCGGCTGTACAAATGGATTGAGGCGATCGCGATCAAGCCGCTGTTCCAGGCTGAATGGATCAATAACCTCTTCATCAATTTTCCTGAGGTGTTGATTCCCTGGGTACAGGGATTTCTGGGTCTGATAATAATATTTTTCGGTATATCCGGACTTGGATTTCTGACCACAAATGTAGTCGGGCGATGGTTCCTTGGCGGGATCGACGCATTCATGAAAAAAGTACCCCTGGCAAACACCGTGTACAGCTTTGTACAGGGTTTAATCGATAACTTACGCAGAATGAGGTCCGGTTATTTCCAGAGAGTCGTGCTTGTTGAGTACCCTCGCAGGGGAATCTGGTCTATCGGCTTCATCAGCAACGAGCTTGAGGGCAATATCCAGACCACTGTTCCCGGTAAGCGAGTTGCAGTATTCGTGCCCACCAGCCCCAATCCTACAAGCGGTTTTATTGTGGTTGTGGACGAATCCGAGGTCCTTTCCCTTGACATAACTCCTGAGGAAGCCCTAAAATTCATTGTGTCCGGAGGAGTAGTGATGCCGGGCGCCGGTGGGGAAAGCGAGCCGGGCTGAGAATCCCGGTCTGATATCATTCGGTCACCCGGTGTTATCCGGGTATTTATTATGTCGTTTAATCATAAATACGATCACATCCTGTATATTACACCCTCACAGACACTAAGGCGCCTGTTCGCTTACCTGCGCAACCATGGAGGGGCGCTGACCGGTTCCCAGGCAGTCAAACGCGCGCTTGCCCTTCGCGGGAAGACAATGGAATTCTACGCGGAACTGGCGGACATCTTCTTCGGTCAGAACAGGGAGATATTTGAAAAGCTGGGCGATGACAAATTCCGCCTGCGTCCTCTCGAGGATTTCAATATACCCATCGAGAAAACCACTTTCGCGGTTCTCGATATCGAGACCACCGGAGGCAAACCTCCGCATGAGCATATCACCGAGATAGCCATGCTTCGTCTCGACGGAAAAGGAAGAGAGCTGGGACGATTATCCACTCTTGTCAATCCCCGAAAAAAGATCCCGCCTTATGTGGTCAGGCACACCGGTATTTCGGACTCAATGGTCAAGCTGGCCCCGTCGGTGGAGGAAATCATTCCAAAGGTGCTGCACTTCCTGGAGGGAAATATCCTCGTCGTGCATGATTCCTTCGCCGACATGCAGTTTCTCGATTACGACTGCGACCGTCTCTACAACGGGCTGATCGCGCTTCCGCTTCTCAACACCCAGCATCTCGCGGAGCGGTTGTGTCCTGAGCTTGGGGGACTCGGCCTGAGCCGTGTCGCGGAATACCTGGGTGTGGAAGTCGGGGAGAGGCACAGAGCGCTTGCTGACGCGGAACTTACAGCCCAGGTACTCACGAAATTCCTCCCAAAATTGAACGGACAGACGATTTACGAGGTCTATTTAAATAACGCAACCGAGGCGAGCTATATTCGTCCCGGTCCTACAATTAACAATAACAACAACAATAATTCCAATCATTCCTGATTGAACAATCACACGAGGTGACACCAGGATATGCGCTTATTCTCCACAATATTGATCCTGGCTTGCCTGTTTATGCCGATTATTTCAGGCTGCAGTGAATATCCGTCTCCCAGCACATTCCCCAGCCATCTGATGGTGAACTACACCGCCAAAACTGAAGGTGCTCTGTTTCCATGCGGATGCCGTATCCCGATTGGTGGACTGTCCAGACGGGGCGGAGTTATCAATACCGAATCGCCCTACCCTCAACTGACCGTTGACGCCGGCAGTTTCTCGGGAGGCAGTACCGGCTACGACAGGTTCGCCGCCGGATGGATACTCCAGGCCTACGCGTTAATGGGCTATCATGCTGCGAACCTTGGAAGGCGTGAGAGCATCCAGCCGGTAAGCCAGCTCAGGGAATGGGACAGCATGTCGGGCGGAATTCTCATCTCCGCGAACCTGCTCGACGAGCACGATCTTCCTGTCACACGCACCCACCTGGTCCGTGAGATCGGCGGTATCCGTATCGGAATTACCGGCATCACCAGCCAGGGAAATCGTCCACAGGGCGCAACCGAGATGCCCGAGATCATCCTCCCTGTTCCTCCGCTTTTCGAGGTGATGGAAAAATTCACAGAGGAGCAGGTTGATTTCGTCGTGCTCCTTGCCGACACAAGCAGTCTTGAGGTCAATGCGATTCTCAATGAGATTCCGGGAATCGACCTGGTGATACTTGGCCAGGAATTCAACTCGTCCCAGGTTCCCGCCAGCGAGATTTTCGAAGGTGGATCGCGCATGGTGAAAATCGGCGGCATCGGCAAATACCTGGGACGGATGCGGATCGATTTCGAGCCGGATGGCACGGTCACAGGTGATGAGGTCATGCGGATCGATCTCGACAGCACGACCCCCACTCTCTCATCCATCAGCCTGCTTATGACTGATTTCAAGCTGGAGCTTCGGGAACGTCGCGATGAGTTTATGGGCGACCCCACAAATCCGTTCCAGCGCTCGCAGGCGCCTGAGATGGTCGATATCCTGGTCGGCTACACGGGCAGCGGATTCTGCGTGAAATGTCATGTGGGATATGGTTTCGAGCAGCAGATGATTGGTCACACAGATACATGGTACAGGCTCACCTCAGGCCAGCAGACCGATCCCGCCTGTCTTAAATGTCACTCGACCGGTTACGGAGTACCGACCGGCATGATCGATCCGTATAAGGAAAGCCACCTCAGGGGGGTAACATGCGAGGCATGCCACGGTCCCGCCGCGGAGCATGTCATCGAGATGACCGCCGATAAAGAAGGCTACGATCTCTCGGAACTGCTGCCTTCTGAAAATCCGACCGGTATCCAGTTCAGCCGCGAGGTTTCGGAATCAAGATGCCTGGAATGCCACACCAGCGACCGTCCATGTTTCGATGAGTCGCAACCGGAATTCGACTACAGGACATGGCTCGAGAGAATCAGTCACGAGTCGGGTAAAAATCGCCCTCAGATTGTGAATCCTGAAACCGGCGAGAGGACCGCGCCCGACATTTCATCTGATGACAACGAACCGGAACCTGAATAATCACCTGCTTTTCGATCCTGTGATATACTTACCCGCCCGGTGAAATCCGGGTGATTTTTTCGTGACCCGAGGTCGACAATGGAACAATTCAAAGGCACAACTGTAGTCGGAGTACGTCGCAACGGCGTTACCGCGCTCGCAGCGGACGGGCAGGTCACGATCGGCAATGCGATCATGAAGGACACCGCAAAGAAAATTATCAAGCTGCGCGAAGGCAAGGTGATCGTCGGATTCGCAGGCGCCGTGGCGGACGCCCAGACTCTTGCCGACCGTTTCTCGGGCAAGCTGGACGAATATCATGGAAATCTGCCACGAGCCGCGGTTGAGCTTGCGAGGGAATGGCGCACGGATAAATACCTGCGACGTCTGGAGAGCATGCTTCTCGCGGGGGACGCAAAACATCTTCTCCTGATCTCCGGATCGGGCGAGGTGCTCCAGCCGGACGGCGATATCGCGGCGATCGGTTCGGGATCGGGCTACGCGCTCGCCGCAGGCCGTGTTCTCATGAATCACACCGATTATGATGCCGGCGCGATAGCAAAAGAGGCGCTTGAGGTCGCGGCTGGTATCTGCATCTACACAAACTGCAACATTTCAGTGGAGCTTGTGTCTTAGACTAATACCCGATTACCTTTCCGAGAATATTTTTAAATTATGATTTCACTGGAATTTTTTGGTTCAACAGAAATAACTATTTAGTAATTAAGTTAGCCGCCACACATTTTTTCGTAACATTGCTTGCCGGATACCTGTGCTTTTATTATCAAATAACCAGATTTGAGCATGCCGCTTATCAACAAACAATTGCGATTATTTTCATATTGTGTGTTTTAATAAAAAGTCCGAAAGATTTAATTTATTTGATAATCTTAACGTTGCCTGTATTTTCAATTGTGCTCATATTATCATATTTTTATTTGCCTGGACATTTTTAAAAACAAAGAGAATCTATCGGGGTTATATATAAAAGGGACGAATACCTGTAAAAAAAAGAGAAAAAAATCAGGGGACACCTCATTTCGTCCTCGAAATGCAGGTGTCCCCTACAGGATTGGAAATAAACCATCATGCACGTAAGCCCATTAACACCCAAGGAAATAGTCGCCCAGCTCGACCGGTATATCATCGGGCAGGACAGGGCCAAACGCGCGGTCGCGATCGCTCTTCGAAACCGCTACCGCCGCGCGCAGCTTTCGCCGGAGGAGCGCGAGGAGATCATCCCCAGAAATATTCTGATGATCGGACCGACCGGCGTTGGTAAAACCGAAATCGCAAGACGTCTCGCATCGCTTGCACAGGCTCCGATAGTAAAAGTCGAGGCGACGAAATACACCGAGGTCGGCTACATCGGACGCGATGTCGAGGGCATGGTGCGGGACCTTGTCGATCACGCCATCCGCCTTGTCAGGATAGAGAAAACGGCTGTGATCGAAAAGGAAATCGAGGAGGCTGTCACCGAGCGACTTATCGATCTGCTGGCCGATCTGCCAAAACGGAAACCCGGACGCCCCAGGGGAATTCCGCTTCCCGAACCACGGGATGAATTCCACCGCTATGACGATCGATCTCCTCGTGACGAACCCGGCGCTGAAGTCCATGACGATACCGAGATCCGGATAGAGGAGCAGCACAGGCGGATACGCGACAGGGCAGGAAAACGCCTTCTGAGCGGAAAAGCCGAGGATGATCTGGTTGAAGTGGAAATCGAGGAAACGTCCACTGCCGGAATTGAGGTCCTCTCGGCACATGGGCTTGAGGATATGGGAATGCAGCTCCAGCAGATGCTGGGCGACGCGATACCGAAGAAACGAAGGCGAAGGAAACTTCCGGTTCGTGAGGCACGGGAAATTCTTAAAGGCCAGGAGGTTGATCTCCGGCTGGACATGGACGCCATCGTGCGGATCGCGATCAACCGCGCTGAGGAGCATGGGATTATCTTCATCGATGAGATCGACAAGATCGCCGGATCGGAGCGGGGTTCCGGACCGGATGTCAGTCGCGAGGGTGTCCAGCGTGATAATCTTCCGATGGTGGAGGGCACGACCGTAACAACGAAATACGCTCCCGTGAAAACCGATCATGTACTTTTCATCGCCGCCGGCGCATTTCATATGAG
>CBDUUJ010000146.1:0-6940 GCA_965370205.1 uncultured bacterium | reverse complement strand
GTAATAATTTAAAAATAATCATCAAAAAGCGTAAGTTTTTTATCGTCCCGTACGTTCTAGTTATAATGATAATGAAACTCAAGCCGTACAAATACACACGCTATAACACTCCCGGACAACCGCATGGCCTAAGCTTCATCTGTTACCAGAACCGCAAATTCCTCAATTATAAACGTACTCGTATCTATTTCATCGAAGCTCTCAACCGAGCCAGGGACAAGTATAAATTCGATATCTGGGCTTACGTGATTATGCAGGAACATGTTCATCTTCTGATATATCCGGGGAGTGAAGATTATTCAATTTCCAATATTTTGAAATCAATCAAGCAACCTGTAGCAAGAAGGACGATTAATTTCCTGAAAACACACAAACCAGCAAATCTTCGATTTATGGAGACCGGATTGCGTAGACCTCGATATAGGTTCTGGCAGGATGGTGGAGGTTATGATCGGAACATCCGGAACCAAAATGAATTGCTCAGCCTTATGGAATACATACATGAGAATCCGGTACGGAGGGGTCTCGTTGATAATCCTGAACAATGGTATTGGTCGAGTGCCGGGGAATGGCTTAGCGAAGTACGGGGACCATTACGGATCGATAAGGAATCGTTTCCGATTTTATGATGTGATTTTACGATGTAGAAAAAGTCACCGTAAGGTCAGGCACCTACAAGCTCGAAGACTCGCTTGTAGGCGACACTGTATTCCTTTTTCTTAATCCGAGAAAGCTAATAAAAAAGGACTTCAAATTATTCATTCTCATTGACCGTATTTATTTCTGCCTCTTCCTCAATTACTTCTTCATCTGTTATTTCCTCATCAATCTCTATTTCATCAACTACCTCATCAATCTCTATTTCATCGCTTACCTCATCAACTACCTCATCATTTTCACTTTCATCTACCTCATCATTTTCACTTTCATCTACCTCATCAACTTCTATCTCTTCAGGAGTTTCCCAGTTCCAGCGGTACCATTTACCCCAGACATTGTAACGCCGGTTCGGATAAAAAAGCACCGACCCATGTCCGTATATCGGGAGATATTTCCCAAGCCAATCATCGTAGTAGTAATTCCCCTGACCCGTTCCAACGTACCACCCGTTGTCGAACGCCGACTCGACCCGCAGGATCACTTCACGCTCGACACCGATGTAATACACAATGTAATCGAAAAATTCCACGTCTCGATTTCGGGCCGAGTAGCGGATTTTGTAAGTGGGAGTGCCGTCCACATCATCGAGTTTCTCAAATCGAATGTGAAATCTCTCCTGAAGGTCCTCCGAATAAATCGGCGCGCCCGCGAGCGGCAGAATCTGCGAGAAGAAGGTCGCGTCCGCAGGCATCTCACTCCCCGCAAGAATCTGGCCCATGATCTTAAGCTGATAGAAATCGGGCCATTCATAATCAAAGTGGCTGACTATGGTCGACAGCCCGGCGATCCGGCTGGGGTTGCCCTCGCGAATGTTTTCCTCATTGAGACGATTGGAAGGATCGCGATAGATATCGATATCGACCGTCAGGTTCGCCATGTCCTGATCAAAAAAATACCCATCGACACGGGTCAGAAGGGCATCAAGTTCCTCGTCGGTCAGATCGAATTCCTCTACTTCCCCGATCTCCGCATCATCGGTAATTTCCACGTCGGAATCCTGGGCGACCGCGCTCCACGAAATAAACAGAAATCCGATGCAGAATAAAACAGGAATGATATTCAAACGAAAAAGTCCTGTCATGAAAAACACCTCCGGGCAATGGAACCATTGTACCTGTATTAGAGACCCTGGAAAAGCGAATAGAAAAAAAGACATAAAAAAAGGGAGACCTTTTCAGATCTCCCTCCACCTTCCATAGAGCTTGCGCTCCACTCGGGATTTGCGTCGGCAGGATACGTCTATCTTGCCGCTATACTCCTGTCAGGATCCCTTTAGGGAGTATATATCTCCTTTGGGAATTTTCTCCGTCCTGTGAATCCCAACCGTCCGGGAATTGCTTCCTTTTCAGGCTGTTCATCTCATTCGGGAGGTTTCATCCTGATCGGTGACCGATACTCTTCCCGGGTTTTGTGTCCCTGCAGAAAGTTCCTGCCGTCCGGGGATTGCTCCCTTTCAGGCCTGTCATCTCGTTCGGGAAACGCCGTCCTGTCGGAATATCTGTCTCCTTCTCTGGATGATTTCTTCGTTCTGAGAATCTATGGCTGTCCGGGGATTGCTCCCTTTCAAGCCCTCATCCCGTTCGGAAGAATCTTCCTTCCGGAGATTATCTCCTGTTCGGATTACTTTTTCTGTCCTGAGAATCATTGGCCTCATGGGATTGCTCCCGTACAGGCTCTTCATCTCATTCAGGAAATTTCATCCTGTTTGGAGATATCCATTTGAGGTTTTCACCTCGCCTGGAGAACCGGTTCTTACTTTAGGGAATTCTCCCTTGGCAGAGTTCCGGTTTCAGAGCTCCTATTACGTTTTTACCAGACTTAATAAAGTAGCGCAATAGTTTTTCACCCCAATCTTTCCACATTCTATCCACATTTTTTCACACCTGATTTTTTATCGCCTGTCTCGAATTTCCCAGCCCGGACTCCCATGCCAGGTTTGACAGATTGATTTATTCCTTGTAGTATTTATGGTGTTCAGGGGGAGGATTGTGTCGATCGCCTCCCCAACCTCAAAAATAAAAAGGAGTCTGCAAAATGCACGCACGTCAATATATAACCCTGCTTGCTTTAATATTCTTCGCTATGGGCATGCTTGTCCTGGGGGGCTGCGGCGGAAGCGACGGCTCCTCGGCTACCGCACCCGGAACCTCCCAGACGGCGGGAACGACCCGTAACGCGGACGGCGTTGAACTCGAGCCTTTTCTCATCGGATTCAAAAACAGGCCCGGCCAGCCGGAGAAAGCCCTGGTTCATGCCGCCGGCGGGGATATCAAACATACCTACCATATGATCCCCGTGATCGCCGTCAGCCTGCCACCTCAGGCGATAGATGGTCTGAGCAGAAATCCCCGGGTCGAGTACATCGAGCCTGACGGCACTGTAAAGGCCACTGAGGAAACGATCCCCTGGGGCATTTATCGCGTCAAGGCCGACCAGGTCTGGGCCTTGGGCTATACCGGAGCAGGTGTGAACCTGGCTATCCTCGATTCCGGCGTCGACTACAACCACCCCGACCTTGCCTCCAACTATCAGGGCGGCTACGACTTCGTTAACGGCGACAATGACCCAATGGATGATGATGGTCACGGCACCCATGTCGCGGGCACCGCTGCCGCGGTCAGAAATAACCTTGGAGTGGCGGGAGTGGCGCCCGATGCCTCCCTGTATGCCCTGAAGGTTCTCGACTCATACGGCAACGGTTACTACAGCGATATCATTGCCGCGCTTCAGTGGACGGTTGACAACAACATGCAGGTGGCCAACATGAGTCTGGGGGGAGACTTCAGCTCCGACGCTATGGAGGCCGCATGTGATGCGGCATACAGCGCAGGCGTGCTGCTGGTCGCGGCCGCCGGTAACGACGCCGACCGCAAAGGCAGGCGTAATACGGTTGATTATCCCGCCAGGTATGCTTCGGTGATCGCTGTCGCCGCTACAGACGAAAATAATCTACGCGCTTCGTTTTCCTCCACGGGAGAAACGGTAGAGCTGGCGGCACCGGGCGTGAATATTCTCTCAGACCTGATTGGGGGCGAAACCGGGTTCGGCAGCGGGACCTCGATGTCCTCCCCGCATGTCTCCGGGGTGGCCGTTCTGGTCATGAACTCCGGTATCAGCGTAATTTCGGACGTGCGGGACAGGCTGTCCGCCACCGCCGTCGATCTTGGCGCCGTCGGCCATGACACATGGTACGGCTACGGTCTGGTCGATGCTTTCGCCGCTGTCACAGGCACAGTTCCACCCCCGCCACCGCCGCCACCACCGCCACCGCCAGGTGTGGGAGCGATTTCCGGGAAAGTGATCGATATCAACACCGGTAAAGGCATCAACGGAGCTACAGTGACCGCCGATACCGGGGAATTCGACACGACCAATCCCTCCGGACGTTACAAGATTGAAGGGGTCCCCTCCGGAGAACGCGAGGTAACAGCTTCAGCTCCCGGCTACCTGGATGTAATCGAGAACATAACCGTTTATGATGACCTGACATCGAGCCTGTATTTCTATCTGACACCCGGTTAACGGAGAGGCTGTAGTAAAAAAAAATCATCAGCGAAATTTGCAACCCGGCGATCCATATGCCGGGTTTTTTTTATTAATTTTAAAATTCAGAACTCCATCATGCTCACTTCAAGAATCCAGTTATAAACAGCCTTATCCACGTGATAGATGCTTTCGTACTGGTATTTTTCGGGGGTCTGTATATCGAGATGTAGTCCGGCAACCCCGTTGCCGGGAAATAAATTCATGATTCCCGGCAGACGTGGCTGCCGGGCTACGAGACTCATGGCAACGAGTCTCTTTCGAGCACTAGCAGAAGTCTCATGAATATTCCAGTTTGATAGATAATATATTCTACATCAACATCAACCCATTCTTCAGCATGCTTAACAGCATCATTTTGGTACTGATTATACAAATTCAGGAGTCGTTCAAACATGTTCCGTACTTGTTTATGGGATCCCCTCTTTTTCATCCAACCTCCAATATCTGCAACCTGATTGTCTAAATTTTTCTCGTTTGAGAGAAGCTCCTGCAAAAGACCCTCTATTGAAAAGCGTAAATCATCGAGCAGGTTACGGAATTTACTTTTATCTTTCTCAAGGTATATTGTTAACGCATTTTGGAAGTGATCTGCAACTTTCGGATGTTTCTCAAGCCAGACGAGAGTGTCTTTCACTACCCTTTCATCAAGTAATTTCGCCCCGGCTGGAAATATGGTCACGTGATTGTCCTGCTTGATAACTTCTAAATGTATCAGGGGGCTGTCATCAATGGTACTATTTAGATTAATGTACAAATTGTCAATAAGTTCTATTTCTTCTAGGTCCGATAAAACACAAAAAAACTCTTGAATTGCAACTATAAATACATTCAAATCATCAGCGTTAACTAATGTTCTGAAAAAGTATGAGTTGCGAAATCGAACAGCACCACTTGGCTCATCAGGTACAATGTCCCCAGTTTGATATGCATATCTAGCATCTATATATTCATTAAACCAATTGAGAATTCTACTGAAACGAGTTAACACCCGGTTCCTAAATCTTTGAAATTCTTGACTTTCATCTAGCTTGATTCCCCACCTTTCAAAGATTGTAACTTTATCATTCTTTTTTACCAATTTCGCTATCTCCTTAACCAACTTGAATCCAGCGCAAAAGCAGATATCATTATATCAATAATCTAAATAATTTTAAGTATGATCTCAAAAAATCTCAAGCGATCTCGTACTCCCCCCTCCTTGATTTCCGGGGGCTAAAGTCGTTTAATGTTCCTTCCAAATGAAAATCAAGAAGGGTACGGAGGAAAGATGCCATGTTGATGCCTTACAATGTCGAACCATACGAAGATTTCACTATCCCTGAGTACCGCGCGAAAATGGAAGCCGCTCTGAAAAAAGTCGAGAGCGAACTCGGGCGCGAGTACCCGATCGTCATCAAGGGTAAACGAATCATCACGAAGGAAAAAATCACCTCGATCAACCCATCCGACACGGAGCAGGTTATCGGTTACGTGTCTAAGGGCACTGAAAAACACGCCGAGATGGCACTGGAAGCGGCGCTTTCTGCATTCGAGGAATGGAAGCTGATACCGTGGGAGGTACGCGCGCGCTACCTGATCGCGATCGCGAAAAAAATGCGCGACCGCAAGATGGAGCTTGCCGCGTGGATGGTGTACGAGGAGGGCAAGAGCTGGATCGAGGCAATCGCCGACACAGCCGAGGCCATCGATTTCCATGAGTTCTATGCGCGCGAGGCGATCCGCATGGCGGGAGTCGCGGGCACGCATGAGGTCACGCCATTCCCCGACGAACAGAACGAACTGTATTACATCCCGCTCGGCGCCGGGATCGCGATTCCACCGTGGAATTTCCCGCTCGCGATTATGTCGGGCATCACGATCGCTCCGGTCGTGGCGGGTAACACTGTCGTGCTGAAACCCGCATCGGGTGCGCCGGTCATCGCGGCGAAATATTTCGAGATCTGCGAGGAATGCGACATCCCTCCGGGAGTCATCAACTACCTGCCGGGACCGGGATCATCGGTCGGCGATTATCTCGTGAAGCACCCGAAATCACGGTTCATC
Organism: uncultured bacterium; assembly: GCA_965370205.1. GTDB lineage: Bacteria > JAJVIF01 > JAJVIF01 > JAPKYR01 > JAPKYR01 > CBDUUJ01. Next base: position 691 of record CBDUUJ010000146.1, on the reverse strand, counting down.
GTGTTCACAGGATCGATGGAAGTCGGCCTGCATATCAACGAGGAGGCCGCGAAAGTCCGCGACAAGCAGATCTGGCTCAAGCGGGTCATTCTCGAAATGGGCGGGAAGGATTTCGTCGCGGTCGACGCCGACTGCGATATCGAACTTGCCGCGCAGAGCATCGTGGCGAGCGCGTTCGGATTCCAGGGACAGAAATGTTCCGCCGGAGGCCGCGCGATCGTGCACAAGAAGGTCTATGACGAGGTTCTCAGGCGATGTATCGAATTGACGAAAAAACTCAAGGTCGGGAACCCGGTCGAGTACGGCATTCACAACGGCGGCGTGATCGATCAGGCCGCTTTTGAAAAGATCATGAGCTACATCGCGATCGGTAAAAAGGAAGGACGGATCGCGATCGGCGGCAAGGCTCCGAAGGGCGCGAAGGGATATCAAATCCAGAACACGATCATCGCGGATGTCAAACCGAAGGCGCGGGTCGCGCAGGAGGAGATTTTCGGACCGGTGGTCGCGTTCATCAAGGCGAGAAGTTTCAGTCACATAATCGAGATCGCGAACGGGACGCAGTACGGTCTCACCGGCGCGCTGATCTCACGTGACCGGAAGCATATCGAGATCGCGCGGCAGGAACTTCATGTCGGGAATCTTTATTTCAATCGGAAATGCACGGGCGCGCTTGTCGATGTGCAGCCGT
>CBDUUJ010000145.1:0-6972 GCA_965370205.1 uncultured bacterium | reverse complement strand
AGAGGGGAACCCGGAAGGGTTTTTTTGTAGAATACAAGGAGTGTTAAATGGCTACTATCAAACTATCAAAGGACAATATCGAAGACACAATCGAGAACAACGATATTATCGTCATCGATTTCTGGGCTCCCTGGTGTGCTCCCTGCAAGGCTTTCGGACCGGTTTTCGAGGAGATTTCCGAGAGTCACGACGATATCGTATTTGCCAAATGCAACACGGATGAACAGCAGGAGCTTGCAGGTATGTTCCAGATCACAGGCATCCCCACGCTGATCATCTTCCGCGAGAAGATCGGGTTGTTCAAGCAGCCCGGGATGCTTCAAAAAGATGACCTTGTAGGATTGCTCAAGGAGATCAAGGCATTGGACATGGATGATATTCGCAAGCAGATGGCTGAGCAGGAGAAGAAATCGCCTGAGGAGCAGTCGGAATAGCTTTTTGAATTCGTCCGGGATATTCCGGATCGGGAACCTGAGTTGAAAATAAATGCGGGAAACCTCCCGCGTTTTTCGTTATAATGCTTCGCGATGGAAGGAACCTGCTGAATAAAATCGGGTTGACCATTGGGCGGGTCGATTGTAAAATCCATCCTACCCTCAGTTCCATAAAACGAGGGCAGATTAGCAAACAAGCCAAAGGAGCCAGTTATGCGGCTGTTAACAAGATCAGATTTCGATGGCCTTGCCTGCGCGGTACTTTTAGTGGAGGCCGGGATTGTCGATGAGTACAAGTTTGTCCACCCCAAGGATGTCCAGGACGGTGTTATTGAGGTTACGAAGAACGATGTCCTGACGAATATCCCGTATGCCCCGGGATGCGGACTCTGGTTCGATCACCACTCCAGCGAGGATGAGCGGGAGAAGCTGACCGAGGAGTTTCATTTCGAGGGTGAGAGCCGTCACGCGCCAAGCTGCGCGAGAGTTGTCTATGATTACTATGGCGGCGCGGAGAAATTCTCGAAGCTTGATGAAACCGGCCTTATGGCAGCGGTCGATCAAAGCGACAGCGCGCAGTTCACGGTGGATGAAATTCAGAACCCGACCGGATGGGTGCTGCTCTCGTTCATCATGGATGCACGCACGGGGCTTGGACGGTACCGCGATTACCGCATCTCCAACTACCAGCTCATGGAGGACATGATCCAGTATTGCCGGACCATGAACGCGGATGAAATCCTGGAGATCGCTGATGTGCAGGAGCGGGTCAAGCGGTATTCCGAGCAGGAGGAGCGCTATGAGAAAATGATCACGGACAACAGTCGTGTTGACGGAAATGTCCTGATCATCGATCTCCATGAATGCGATGAAATTCTCAGCGGCAACCGGTTCAAGGAGTACGTGCTGCATCCCGATCAGAATGTTTCTATCAGGATTATCTGGGGATTCAAAAAGCAGAACATGGTGTTCACCTGCGGGCACAGCATTATCAACCGCACGTCGAAAACCGATGTCGGCTCACTCATGCTGAAGTACGGCGGGGGGGGACATAAGGTTGTTGGAACGAGCCAGGTCCCGACGGAAGTATGGGAGGAAAAGCTCGCGGAGATTATCGGTCAAATGAAAGCGGACGGATAATACAGTATCAATTGAAAAATGCTAACGGCGTCGGAAGCGGCGCCGTTTTTGCTTGACAGCGGTGCTATAATAATATTCCTGGTGATAAAAAGCCGATGGGTGGCGCCTACAAGCGTTCCGGAAGTTTTTTATCGCTCGGGATAGAATGTTAAAAAAACACTCTGAGAAAACGTCTGGGAAATACGATAAGCTTGTAGGCGTTTCAGCCAAGTGGAAAAATTTTTGATTTCAATTAGTAATACATTTTGAAAGGAGTTTAAAAATGCCCAGAGGAGACGGAACAGGACCGGCAGGGAAGGGAGCAGGCTCCGGAAGGAGACAGGGGCAGGGTGGTGGAAGAGGACGAATGGGCGGCACAGGTGACGGTCCAAGTGGGAATTGTGCTTGCCCGTCATGTGGTCACACTGTTCCCCATCAGACCGGACAGCCATGCAATCGCATTAAGTGCCCGAAATGCGGCAAGATGATGACGCGTGGATGACGAGTTATGACAGGAAGCGGGAAAGATCGGAAATATGTTTTCGGACCCGTGCCGTCCAGAAGGCTTGGACGGTCGCTTGGTGTCGATCTCGTTCCATTTAAAACCTGCACGTATAACTGCATCTACTGCCAGTTGGGACCCACCACGTGCAGGACGCTTGAGCGCAGAGAATGGGTTCCCACTGATGACATTCTCGAACAGGTTAAGGATGCGCTGGAAACAACGTCCCCTGACTATGTGACGATTTCAGGATCGGGCGAGCCGACTCTGCATACGGAGCTTGGCAGGATTATCGACGGGATTAAATCCGTTACCGATATTCCTCTCGCGCTGCTGACAAACGGATCGCTGCTTTGGATGCCTGAGGTCCGCGATGCTGTCGGGCCTGTTGATCTTGTGATTCCATCGCTGGATGCCGGGACCGATGAGGGATTCCGGAGAGTGAATCGACCTGTTGACGGTCTTTCATTTGAACAGGTTATTGACGGGCTGGTTTCTTTCCGTGAGTATTTTCATCGCGAGGTCTGGCTTGAGATTTTTCTTCTGGCTGGATTGACCGCATGTGAAAATGAAGTTGCGAAAATGATCGATCTTGCGGAGCGGATGTATTTCGACCGTGTGCAGTTGAACACCGTATCCCGTCCGCCATGCGAGGATTATGCGTATCCCGTTCCTGAGGCGCAGATGCTCAGGTATGCCGCGCGGTTCGGCACGAATGCGGAAATTATCGCCGACTTTTGTCACACACACGATCTCTCCGAGTTCGCCGCGAAGAGGGAGGATGTGCTGAATATGCTCAGACATCGTCCGTGTACGGTTGACGGGATCGCCGGCGGTCTCGGCATTCATGTGAACGAAGCGGTAAAATATATTCAGGAATTATTGGAAAGGAACGAGATCGCGACAACGGAACTGGACGGAAAAATGTATTATGTTCCAGTGTAGGAATTCAATAAAAAATAATCCACTACCGGCTTCAAGCCGGTTGTACCGCTGGCATCCATGCCGGCTGTAACGCTGGCTTCCAGCCGGCAAAACCAGAATTTTGGGGGATAGATAAAAACATGGTTTCAAAACGAGTTTCAAACATTGGGGTATCCGTAATTCATGAGATGACCCGTATCGCCGGAGGAGTGGACGATCCCGCGATGCTTTCGTGGGCGAAACCCACAACCGGAACTCCGGAGCATATAAACGTGGCGGCCTGCGATGCAATTCAGAAAGGTCTCACAAGCGGTTACTCGACAAGCCAGGGACTTCCCGCGCTGCGTGAGGCAATTATCAAAAAGCTCAGGCGCGACAATAATATCGATGCCGACGTTTCGGAGATCATAGTCACGGTCGGAGCTATCGAGGGTTTGAGTGCCGCCATGATGGCGCTTGTCGATCCCGGCGATGAGGTCCTGACGCCCACGCCGACTTACTCGACACACATCCGGCAGATTCTACTCGCAAGCGGTGTCCCGGTTTTTGTGAATACTATCGAAGAGGAGAATTTCCGTCTCGATCTGGATTCATTCAAAAAGGCGATTACACCCAAAACCAAAGCCTTTTTATTCTGTTCGCCGTGCAATCCGACCGGGGCGGTTTTCGATGAGGAGACATTGAGGGAGATCGCCGATATCTGCCGCGAAAGGGACATCACGATTGTTACGGATGAAAGCTATGAATATTTCGTCTTCGATGGCCACCGGCATTTTTCGGTCGCGTCGATTCCCGGAATGAAGGAACGTTCGGTCAGCACGTTCACGTTTACAAAATCCTACGCGATGACCGGCTGGCGGATAGGCTACATGGTCGCCGGGAAGGAAATGATCCCGCAGCTTCAGAAGGCGCATATTCCGTTCGCGATCTGCGCGCCGGTTGTGTCGCAGTATGCCGCCCTTGCAGCACTCACGGGTTCGCAGGACTGTATCGCGGAATTCGGCGAGCATTATCTCAACGCACGCGACCTCATGTGCGAACGTCTCGACCGGGTGCCGCATGTCTTTTCCTACCAGAAGCCACAGGGATCGTACTGCATGTTTCCGAAAATCGAAATCGAGGGCGGAAATGATTCAATCGCTTTTTGTAAGCGACTGCTTCTGGAGGGTAGGGTATCAACCACACCGGGAGTTGCGTTCGGTCCGACAGGCGAAGGACATCTGCGGATGACATTCTGCTGCCCGGAGGAGACAATCAACAAGGCATTCGACAGAATCGAGGAATTCTACAGATACTAATCCACCACAAATACTAATCCACTACCGGCTTCCAGCCGGTTGTACCGCTGGCATCCATGCCGGCTGTACCGCTGGCTTCCAGCCGGCAAAGCAAAGATGAAAGGCACAATCACAATTCTCGTCGACAACATCGCCCGGAAGCCCGATCTGAAATCCGAGCACGGGCTGTCGATGTTTGTCGAAATCGACGGGCACGCGCTGCTGTTCGATACCGGACAGTCCGACATCATTCTCCACAACGCCCAGATACTGGACGTTGATCTTGCGCGGATTGAATCAATCGTGCTGAGTCACGGACATTACGATCATGTCGGCGGATTAAAATCGGTTTTAGATTACCTGTTCCGTCTGTCGGTTTCATCACCGACCATTTACGCGCATCCGGATGTTTTCATCGATCGGTATTCATTTCACAAAGGCAGGGTCCATAACGCGGGGATGCCGTCCGGTGAAAAAATGCAGGAGCGGACGGAACCGAATCTCAGCCTGAGTGAGAATCCCCAGGAAATTCTGCCCGGCGTTATCTGCACCGGGGAGATACCGAGAGTAACCGATTTCGAGGATGTCGGGGGCGGATTTTCACTGGATAAGGCGCGCTCGCGACCGGATCACATCAGGGACGATCAGTCGATTATCATCGATGCGCCGGAAGGATTGATCGTATGTTGCGGATGCGCTCACAGCGGCGTTGTCAACACGGTCCGCTATGCGCAGGAAATATTCGACGGAAAAAATGTCGATACCGTAATCGGCGGAATGCATCTCAGGGGCGTTTCCGATTCCAGGCTTGATGCGACGATAATAGCGCTCAGGGAATGCGGAGTGCAGCAGGTGCTTGGTGGACATTGTACCGGCGTCCGCGAGGCGGAGAGAATATCATCGTCAATGCCGAATATCTCCCCCCCGCTTGAAGTGGGACTGCGGTGGAATTTCGGCTCTTGAAGCAGCCTGGGCAAAGGAAATGCCGGGATGCGTTACTCATTTTATTTTAAGTTTTTCTATTTTGTGAAGGTTTAACCGTGCCCTTCTATTCGCCGTTTTCCAAGGATCGGAATTCTTCCACTCTTTAATTCTGCGGACTAAATCATGTAAAGCGCTCTCAAAATCCTCTTCAGAATCGAAATCAATGTGTTCAATGTTTTCGTTCCATCTTGGACTATCAACTCTAGAATCTCTCAGGCGAATCATAAAAATAATATTTTCTTTCAATGCATATACTTCTTCAGCAATTATCCATGGTGACAATAAATATCTGTCACCACATTTAAAATCCTCTCGAATTACTTGTAGTGAAATAAATGCTGCGCAGGTCGGAATTAATTTAAAGGCTCTTTCTACAACGGTTGAAGAAGATGTTCCGTTCATTCCCGTGAGTTCTAAATTATACTCAGTTCCTAAAATAGGCTCACAGTCAATCTCACGTAATGAATTCTTTAAAGATTCCAACTTTGCCTCCTCGATTTTTGTGGAATATGAGATAAAGACTCGTGGTATATCATCTTTCGGATTAATAAAGTCAGATACAGTTAACGCATGTGGCTTTTTTAGGCCATCGATATCCTCGATTTCTATGATTGAGATCCGATCTCTGAATTTTTCCTCGAATTCCTTTCTGTGATCCCTGAGCGTAGGCCAATGACCTAAAAGCTCAAGTCTGCCTCGTTCAATATCAGCAGTTTTCTCTGTAACATAGTTTGATATTTTAAGTAGATTAATTTCATGTGGGAGAGCTTCTAGCATTTGGTTTAAGACACCAACGCCTTTACCAAGTAGGTCTTGAAGTTCATTATCAATTCTGGCTACAAATAGGTTTTGATAATCTGTAATAAACCAGATTACGAGGTAGCGCTGTTCAGTATTTCCTGTAATTATCGCATACTGAGGGAAGGTGTCGAGGGGGAACTCCAATACATTTTGGACATAATCATAAAGTTTTCCTGGAAGTTTGATCCCGCCTGACCGGAAGATAACGGTTGAACCTTTGGTAAAGTCGCAGTTAAAGTATGCATCGTTCAGGCTTGGTAGAGTTGAGAATTTAGCGAACGCCTCAGTGCCAGTAAGGAAGAATTCTTGATGGTCCGGATGGGATATGTAATGAAGAAATTGGGCATTAAGATGATCAAGGAAGGCAACTAGTTCTTTCTGGTATGTATTTCGATCGATTGATGATAATTTTTCGAAGCCATTTACTAAGTTTATATCACAAATTGCATCCCAATGTGCACGCTCTTGATATGTAGCGCATGCTTCCGTGAGCAGTATATTGATGTTTTGTTCTCTAAGGAACTTTGTTGCGACGGATAGGGATTTCGGCTTATGTTGAAGGCGAACACTTAACCTGCACGCGCTTCTCCAGCTATCATAAGGGACTGGGGATACGACGATTTCAGCGTCTCGAATATGCTGGTCTTGACTTTTGATTGGTGCCAGATGTAGTTGTGAGCCGTCGTTTAGCCCAAAAGCAGTGCTCAGTGTCTCAGGTAACGGAATCACATTTTGGTAGATCTTTTGCCATTTTCCTATCCGCATAGGTTTTCCTCCATGGGAGTAATTGTAGTTTCTGAAGATGGACGTGTCTAGGAACGCAATCTATTAATTTATACCTAAGCATTACCAAGTGGTAAAATAGTGTTTTTTGGGTAATAATAATAATTTGATTTTTGCTTGTATCTCTAATTTCTTGAAACAGTATTTT
>CBDUUJ010000144.1:0-7012 GCA_965370205.1 uncultured bacterium | reverse complement strand
TACAATCACTTTGGCAAGTCTTATAAAGTAAAAGCTCATGGAGGAGATGAGGTGATTTTAGAAGTAGTTGAACCTCATATACGATCCGAAGCCAGTTTCTTCACAGTTCCCACTATTAAGGACATATCGGAGGGGATGAGGTGGGATGAATCTGTCTCTTGCTATAGCGGTTCCCTCACGATTTTTGAGAACTTCGCAGGTTATAAAATCATTGATGAGAGGGATCAAACTGTACTCGAAGAACAAAAAAAGCAGATCGCTCGTTCAATGAATGTAAGGGCATTTTGGATATCGCTCGACAAAGAAGCGAACCTTGAATTCGATGATATTTTTCAGGGATTGCTAGTTCTTGAACAGCTACTAAGAATTGGAGCACCGTTTATTATCCCGTGTGATCGATATGATATTAACACGCATACCAGTCCTGGCAAAGGCAAATATCCCCCATCCATGTATTTTTACGAAACTGTACCAGGTGGTATCGGTATTGCAGAAAAGATGGTGCATATCTGGAAAAAAGTTCTTAAACAAGGGATGAAAATTGCCCAGAAGTGCGATTGCAAGGATGGTTGCCCTAACTGCATTCATACTAATCGATTTGATAAGGATATCCAATCTCTAAGCAAGAAACTAGGTCTTGAGTTTGCCGAATATATGTTGGAATTTACAGACGAAGAACCAGAAGAGACATTTGATCCGTCAACTAGTGGTTGGAAAACCAAGGTTGTGTGTTAATCTAATCATACCCCTCTACGGATACACTTTCTCTATCGTTCTCGGGAACGGGATGCATTCGCGGATTGAGTGGACGCCAGCGAGCCAGGCAACTGTGCGCTCGACTCCGAGGCCGAATCCGCCGTGAGGGTTCGTTCCGTAGCGCCTGAGGTCGAGGAACCACTCGAACGCCTTCTCAGGGAGATTATGCTTTTTGATTTGTTCATGGAGAAAATCAAGATCGTCCGCGCGCTGCCCGCCGCCGATGATCTCCCCGTACCCCTCCGGCGCGAGCAGATCGACCGACAGCGTCGTGCGCTCGTCATCCGGATCGGGAGCCATGTAGAACGCCTTGATATCGCGCGGGAAGTGATGCACGAAGATCGGACGGTCGTACTGTTCGGTGAGAATTGTCTCATCCGGCGCGCCGAAATCCCCTCCCCATTCGAACCCCGCCCCAAGCTCCTTGATTTCTCTTTTGATTTCCTCAGCACGTGTTGGAAGTTCACCCGTACTTTCTAATGGGTAAATCGCCTCAAGCTCACTTCTTAGCTCCTTTATCCGCTTCGGCTTGAGTTCGTTAAGTTGTTTCACCGCGTCGTCGTAGTGGAGGCGCACGAACGGTCGCTTTATGTTTTCGAGGAATTCGATATTGCGTTCGAGCAGTTCGAGTTCCGGACGGCATTTCTCAAGCACCCACTCGATGATGAACATTATCATGCGTTCCTGAAGTTCGAGGTTGTCCTCAAGCGTGAAGAACGCGATCTCCGGCTCGATGTGCCAGAACTCGGTCAGGTGACGGCGCGTTTTCGATTTCTCCGCGCGGAACGACGGGCCGAACACGACCACCTTGCGATGCGCCATCGCGCCCGCCTCGCCGTAGAGCTGACCCGACTGCGAGAGGTAGGCGACGTCATCGAAATACGGAACCTCGAACAGGTCGGTAGTGCCCTCGCATGCACTTGGAGTGAAAATCGGCGCATCGAATGTGATGAACCCGTCCTCATAGAAGAACGTCCGGATCGCGTGGATGACCTCGTTGCGGATTCTCAGAATCGCCCACGGTTTTTTCGATCGCAGCCAGAGGTGACGGTGCTCGAACAGGAATCCTGTGCCGTGTTCTTTCGGCGAGATCGGGTAATCATGCGCGATCTGGATAATCTCGATCCCGCCTGATTGCACGTGAAGCTCGTATTCATCTTTTTTCGGATGCTTCGAGACTTTCCCGGTGATGTAGAGCGACGATTCCTGCGTCAGCGACCCCGCCCGATCCCAGGTTTCCTCGTCCACATCGTTGATCCCGACGACAGCCTGGATGATGCCGGTACCATCACGGATTTCGAGAAACCGGAGCTTTTTCGATTCGCGCTTGTTGTAAAGCCAGCCTGCGAGGGTGACTTCCCGGTCGACAAAGTCTGAGATTTTATCGATAGTTGTTTTGATTGTCATAATTCTGCGCCTCGATAATTGCAGGTACAGCTGAATATAGCAGAGCGGAGGTCGGATCGGCAAGGAGTGGAGTTATTTTGATGAAATGATGATGACGAGACGTCATCACGCCGGGTGACCGGAGATCACCCCTCCGTTTCGGAAATCACCTTTCCAATCAGGATCAATATTGGCTTTCCCTTGCACCATTCAGCTTCTGAAGTACAATACTAATTTAATCGGACTGAATCTAATGATCGGCCAGCCCAAAAGAACGTCCGCCTTCAGACCCGTCCAGATCCTCATCGGGAGTTTCCTCGTGATGATACTCATCGGGACCGGTCTGCTCATGCTTCCTGAGTGTCATTCATATGGCCGGGACATAGGATTTCTGGACGCGCTGTTCACATCGACAAGCTCAGTCTGCGTGACAGGTCTGATAGTGGTCGACACCGCCACCGCATGGAGCAGGACCGGTCAGGTCGTCATTCTTATTCTTCTACAGTTAGGCGGGATCGGGATAGTGACATTCGGCGCACTTTTCGCGCTCATGCTTGGACAGAAAATCAGTTTCCGCCAGCGGCAGTTACTCAAGGAGCAGTACGGTCAGGCGACGGTTGTCAATATTTTCAGCATCATTCCGATAGTAGCCGGAACGACTCTTGTCATTGAGCTGCTGGGGGCGATTTTTCTTCTGCCCGTGTTCGTGCCGCAGTACGGAACCGCCGAGGGAATCTGGCACGCCGTATTCCAGTCAGTCTCGGCATTCTGCAACGCGGGATTCTGCACGTTCTCAAACAGCCTCCAGGATTACACCGGGAATTTCTGGCTGAACCTGGTTATCTGTTCTCTGATCATTCTTGGCGGACTTGGGTTTCCGGTGATCGCCGAGCTTCTCGAACGGAAAAATAAAAGGCGGCGGCTGAGCCTTCACGCGAGAGTGGTACTGTGGTCGAGCGGTGTGCTCATTCTCATTGGGACAGTGATTTTTTTCTTCATCGAGATGGGCTACAACCCCGACTTCAGCGATATGCCGTTTGGCTCACGGATTCTTGGCAGCTTTTTCCAGTCGATAACCGCGCGTACCGCGGGATTTAACACGGTTCCGATCGGAAGGATCGCGCCCGGATCGCTTCTCGCGCTTCAAATGCTGATGATTATCGGCGGAAGCCCGTCCGGCACCGCGGGCGGGATCAAGACCACGACATTTGTCGCGGGACTCGCGGCAATCAGGTCGGTACTAAAGGGAACCGCCGACACGAATATCCTGGACCGAAGACTCGCGCGCGGTACTGTCAAACGTGCGCTCGTTCTTATCCTGCTGGCTATGCTGACAATCGGTCTGGGCATATTCACGATGTTTCTCACCGGCGGTGGGGATATGATGAAACTCTGTTTTGAAACCGTGAGCGCGTTCGGGACGGTCGGGCTGTCGACCGGGATAACGTCCGATCTGACAACCGGACAGCGGATCGTGATTATATTCATGATGTTTATCGGGAGGCTGGGGCCGATGACATTCGCGCTTGCGCTCGCCCGTCCAAGAGCCGAACTGGTTAAATATCCGGAGACCGATCTGTTGACCGGATAGGACCGGGTAGGAATAATGCTCCCGGTTAGCGGGATGGTATACTTGCCTTTTAAAGGATTGGGGAGTGGCGGGAAAGTAAGAGTCACCATAAGGTCAGGCACCCACAAGCTCGAAGACTCGCTTGTGGGCGGCACCCGGGAGTTGCTATTTTACATAATCTTTATTGCTATTCTGCCAGGAAAAACATTAATCAGGAAAAACATTAGTAATGGATAAAACATTAATCAGGAAAAACATTAGTAATGGATAAAACATTAATACGGAAAAAACATTAATACGGAAAAAATCATGGCGAAAATAAACGAATACTGTGTCATCGGGCTGGGGGCGTTCGGAAGCGCGCTTGCGATTGAACTCTATCAGCGCGGGCATGTGGTGCTTGGGATCGATGTGAATGAAAAACTGGTGAACGAGCATCAGGACCTGCTGACGCAGGCTTTGCAGGCGGACGCGACGAACGAATCCGCGCTCAGGACGGCTGGAGTAGCCGACTACGACTACTGCATCATCGCGATAGGCGACCATGTCGAGGACAACATCCTCGCGACGCAGACCGTGATCGAGCTCGGCGTGACGCGGATATGGTCCCGCGCGGAAAACCAGCGTCACGCGAACATCCTCGCGAAAATGGGCGTGGAGCGTGTGGTCGATCCCGAACTTGAGGCGGCGCATCGATGCGCGCGGATTCTCTCCAGCAAAAGCGTGCTCGACTTCATCGAGTTCTCGCCCGGATTCTCGCTCGCGCAGATAGTTGTCGGTCCGACCCACAGCGGGAAATCGTTAAAGGAAATGGAATTCCGCGCTAAATACCAGGCGACCGTAATCGCGATCCGGCGTCAGGATGAGTCGATCCCGATCGCCAGCCCGGACGATTTGATCTATGAAGGCGACGTGCTGTTTATCGCGGGAAAGACTGAAGCGGTCGAGAAAATCGAGAGGATTTGATAGGATTACTTCCCAGCCGGTGGCGCCTCCAAGCGAGTCCGCGAGCTTGGAGATGTTTCAGCTAACATAGCTGTTAAAGCTCGGAGTTTTATTTTCGCAGGAGGTTAAGGAAATGCCAATCTTCAAGGTGCTCAAATGCGGTGTCAAACTTGCGGTGCTCGCGCTGTTACTGCTCATTTCCGGCATAGCACACGGCCAGTCGACGGAGCAATCGAGAGAAGGGCTGGTCCGCACAATCAAATGCCATACTGCTGTTGTCGTCCACTTTCCCGACCAGAATCTTGAGCAGGCGATTCGTGACGCGATCGGCAAACCGACAGGGGAAATATTTAGTCATGAGTTAGAGAATTTAACTGAATTAATTGCTGAGGGTCCCATTTCCTTCGAGCATTATCACGGTGCTGATTGCGAGATTATTTACGACTTCATGATCCCGAACGAATCAGCCATCAATGACCTCGAAGGCATTCAATACTGCACAAACCTGGAAATCCTGAACCTCGGAGGCAACCAGATTTCCGATCTGACGCCGATATCTGACCTGGTTAATCTTGAATCGCTTTCGTTGTACTGCAATCAGATAAGCGATATTACTCCGCTCTCCAATTTATCAAAACTTTCACGGCTTCAACTACACTACAACCTTATCAGCGATATAAAGCCGCTGGTGAGTAACCCCGCAATCGGTGAAGGATTCTATCTGGAACTGGGCGTTAATCCCCTGAACGGTAAAACGAGGCAGGTTCTGATACCGAGACTGATAGAACGCGGCGCGGAAGTATGGTGGCAGGGCGTCGGCTAAAGCGCAGGGAAATAATTATATATATGTTTATTTTAAATTTAGTGGAACAAGAGTAGCCTGCTAATTCAATTCATCCCCCATGGCGCTCATTGACAGTTCCGCGTGAAGGACACCCTTCTGCTGGCGCAGTGAATCCGCGATATGCCTGACTTTTTCGGCTTTGCCCTTCACGAGGATCATCTCGGCGCATATATCTTCGGTCAGATGCACATGGGTCGTGGCGAGGATCTCATTGTGATGGTGATGCTGCACGGATGTAAGCTTCCCGCTCAGATTCCGGACATTGTGGTTGTAAATCAGCGTGATTGTCCCGACCACTACATGATTGGCCTTCCATTTTTTCTCAACCAGCCTGTCGCGGATCATGTCGCGTATGAATTCGGACCTGTTGGAATAGCCTGTCTGCGAGACAAGTTTCTCAAGCTGCCGGAAGAGCGATTTTTCGATGGAAAGGCTTAATCTGATGAGTTCTGACATTGGGAATTATCCTCTGTGGTATTAATATTTTATAAAGTGTAATAATAGATATTAATTATGTCAAGTAAAGTTGATGGAAAGAAAAAAACCACATCCGGTTCGGATGCGGTGAATCATTCAACCTGGTGGGCCTTAGTTGATAAACTTCTAACCCACATTAAGACAATGGGAGCCTGAGTACAATCGAATCAGCCTGAGCTAAAAACAGCCAGGCCGGGAAAGGATAATCCTTCCCCGGCCTGATTTACATATAAAACAAGTCAGAGTTCTGATTCAGGTATTTATGCGAATTACTCAGGATTTCCAGAGTTAACGCTCCAGTAGAACCCCCGCGTTCAGGATATTATCGACCTCGCCCTTGTCGACATCCATCACATAATTGATGCCGCTTATCCGCGCAGCTTCAGGAGTAAGCGCCGCGAGGTCATCGCGAGAAATATACTCCATCGCGAACTTGCGGCTTCCCGCCATGATCTGTCGCAGTCCCTGTGCCAGACGCTCGTAATATGTATAAAGACCGAGAGCGCCGGTCGGGATACTGTCGAATTCCTCATCCCCAAGTTCCTGGCGAAGGTGTGCAGCGGATACAAATATTTTTTCTTTCGTATTTCCAAAACGCGCGACATAATCCGGGACTTGGTTTTCATCGATGGTTCTGCCGATTGTCTTGCCGACCATCGCAGCCGCGATGGGACTTCTGGCCATTCCGACAAGCTTCACAAACGGAGCGCCCATTGCGAGACCCTTGAACATCTGATCCTCGAATGTGAACCCGCCGGCGACCGCTATCGCAGGTAGATGCTCCCCGGCATCATGCAGACGTTTTGCATACTGATACAGGAGGGAATGGATCTCCACAGGCGGGATACCCCATTCATTCATCATTCTCCACGGACTCATGCCAGTGCCGCCGCCGGCTCCATCGACGGTGAGAAGATCGAGCTTGTATTTGGACGCGAATTTTACAGCCCGTGCCAAATCAGCGGGACGGTAGGCGCCGGTCTTGAGGAAAATATACTTTGCACCGGCAGCGCGAAGCTCCTCAACTCTCTGCG
>CBDUUJ010000143.1:0-7020 GCA_965370205.1 uncultured bacterium | reverse complement strand
GTGATGTTTACGAAAAAAAGAGTCTTTTAATAATGATATATAATACGTGAAAGGGCGAATGCAATCAAACAAATATAAATTTAATGCGCCGGACTGCCAGGTTCAATAAATTTCTGATATAATGTATCATAATATATGGGCGCCGATTAGGAAAATGAGCCCGATGGAGGACACGTATGGCTGGAGGTCCATTTGGCGGCGGGGGTCAGAATATTGCATCCGGACAGGATGCCGGGATTCCTGACGGCATGAACGTATACATGATCCACAGCGATCTTGAGGGTCGTATTGATAACCCCGTGGATATCATTAAGGGAGCTATGCGTGAGCGTTTCAGTTTCAACGTGATATCCAACAATCAGATCGAGAGGGATGCTAACTACCGAAAAAATCTCCTTGGAATTCTCGAAAATGCAATTTTTGTAATAATTATTCTGGATGGGTTATCCCCCGCTGTGTCTTTTGAATACGGTCTTGCGGTTTCTATGCAGAAACCGATGATCGTAATGAAGAGCCAGAATGCCGACATCGATGTTCGAGGGCTTTACTCCGAAAAAGAGCGAAAGGATAACTCCATTTCAAAAGCTCCTCAGCCGAAACTGAATTACCTCGCTGTCCTTCCGGGACTTGTCGAGGAGCAGGTCATCGTATACCAGCCGGGCGATCCTGAAGACCTTATCACCAGGCTCGTGAGGGAGATCGTTCTCAACCGCGAATATATCGCAACACAGATACTTAAGACAGGCCAGGATGTTCCTCTCAACCTGTACCTGCAGTTTCTTTCGTACCTCGATGGCGAGGAGCGGAAACGTATCCTCGGCGAGGCCATGGAGCGGTTCCCGACCGACAAGAGCCTCTTCATCATGGCTGGACGTATCAAGCTGATGGAGAACGATCTTATCGGAGCCGCTCGGGATTTCGAGAAAGCCGTGGAACTGAATCCCGAGGACCCGTCGGCTCATATGCAGAAGGGTGAGGCGTACTACGAGCTTGGGCAGTTCAGTACTGCAGCCGATGATTATGAAAGTGCGATCCAGCTTCAGCCTGTAAACCCCCATGCCTACTACAATAAGGGCAATGCGCTGTTCTATATGGACGAAGAGGATGACGCGGCGCATAATTACTCTGTGGCGGTCGAGCAGAAACCCGACTTCGCGAACGCTCTCAACAACCAGGCATCAATCCAGATCAACCGCCAGGATTTCGCGCAGGCGGTAGAGCTTCTCATGAAGGCCATAGAAAAGCAGCCGGCATATGCGTTCAGCTATTTCAATATCGCCAGGGCGTTCAGGGGATTGGGCAAGCCCGGCGGTGAGGTTCTGAAAAATCTTGAGCGCGCAGCACGTGCCGCGAAAGCGAATCTCCGCATGGGTCACGATATCAGAAGAAACACCTACTGCCTGTTCCTTGTGTATGCGGCTCTCGGTGATCGGGAGGCGGCGCTGGAATACCTGAGGAAGTGCTCGAACTATGATCTCCCGCTGAAGAGCTGGGGTATCGCCGATAAGATCACCAATGAGGCATTAAAAAACGATCCCGAATTCCAGGCGCTGATCGCCACTGCGAGATAAGTGTGCAGGATACAATTTATCTGAATTTTATAAATGGGTGTAATAGCCCGTTTTTTTTATTATCATCTCTTTGAATTAATGAGCAGGTCGGAAAAAAATGAAAATGCCGAACCGGTCGGGTCCCGGATATCGCGATGGTGGTATGCGCTTCTTATCATTCCGCTCATTGTTTACCTGAAAGGACTTGCGCCGTCGGTTGTGCTCGGCGATACGGGCGATTTTCAGACCGCCGGCTGGATCTGGGGCGTCGCGCATCCTCCCGGATATCCCCTCTACACGGTTCTTGTCGGGATAATCGAGCATCTCCCGATTCCGCCATTGATGATCGGGTCGGGGCAGCTCGATGAATTCAGCGCGCCGGCATGGAGAAGCAATCTCCTGTCGGCACTTTTCGCGCTTGTGAAGAGATTGACAGGGAAACCGGTCGCGGCATTGATTGCAGCCGGTGCGCTCGCGTTCAGCCGCGCGTTCTGGTGGCATGCGGAGATCTGCGAGAACGACACGCTGTCATCGCTTTTTATTCTCGGCATATTGTTGATGGCTGTCCGGCTTGTGCAGGATCGAAAACCGGGAGACCCGTACTGGATGGCTCTCCTGATGGGGCTTGCAGTTTCGCATCACCAGTCAATCCTTATGTTTTTCCCGGCGGTTTTTATCTATCTGTTAGTCAATAAAACCATCGCCTTTAATTTCAGAAAATGGATATTGTGTGCGCTTTTATTTGTTGTCGGGCTTGCACCGTTTTTTTATCTCCCCGCTGTCAAATATCGAAATCCGGACGGTCCTCTCAATTTCGTAAGCGAGAGGGAATACGCGGAACTGTTCGATGAGAGCGGTCGCAGGATCGTACCCGGACGCTACACCACGGAATCGCAGGCAGAATATTTCTTCAACTACATCGGGAGAACAATCTACAGCCACCAGAGAAAATATACGCACACGGCGGAAGCTCTTGGCGATGATGTCACAACCACGCCCGATGTCTTTCTCTTCTATACCGACCTGAACATCCGCGACTTCGGATACCTTCTCTCATCTATCGGCCTTATCGGCTTCCTGCTCTCGTTTGTCGGGCTTGCGGGTTTTGCTCTCGGTCGTGGAAAGAAACAATCGTCGAACAGGACAATAAAAAATCAATCGGATATTTATCTGCTTCTGTTTATCTCCTTTATTGTTTATTTTCTGGTAATGCACTTTTACCCGTCCGGCGACATCCTCCGGGCGCCGTCCTACAATCTCGAAACCGCCGGTCCGGGACTGATGCTTCCTCTTGAACTGATCTGGGCTGCGTTCATCGGTCTGGGAATCGGGGGACTAATCGACGCGATTGAAAAAACCGGGATTCCCGGATTCAGGCTTGAGACGATTGCGCTGATAATCGGAATTATCGCGATTGCGTTCGCCGCCCTGGGTAATTATTCAGACTGTGACAAGTCCCGTAATACTCTTGCTCATGAGTATGGGATGAATGCGCTCGATTCATGTCCGGAAAATTCGACGCTCGTTGTCGCGGGCGATGAGCTTTACGCGTTCTGGTATCTTCACAATGTGCATCCCGACCCGGCTACTCGCGAACCCGGGTACCGTCGGGATATCAACTTGACGACATGGTCGGGTGAGCTTGAGAGCCTGAGCGAGCTTTCGGATGTCGGCGGCGCGATGATATCGGCGGTGGTCCGGCTTTCGGAGGAGAACCCAGGCAGTGAAATCGATCTGACTTTTTTCAACTCGCGATTCCCTGAGGAGCCTGCGCTTCGGAATTATTCATTAGCGCGCCGGGGAATCCTTTTCGCCTTTACTCCTCCGGGAGATACCGGGGGTTTAACGCAAACAGCCGATGAGCTTGCGGATCAAAGCGGAATTTATTTTTTCGAAGCCGGATTGCCCGATAAATATAACTGGAATTACTGGGGTGGAAACGGAATTGTCAATGATTTGCCTCTTCGGGAGTCCGGACGGTGGCTGTGGCCTCCGGAGGCGGATATCCGATGGCGGATCGGGGAGATGCTCGTTTTTTACGGGACCGATGCTCTTCTGAAGGGAGACACCGAATCAGCCCGGGGATATTTCAGGCAGTGGGCGCTTGTCGAACCTGAAAATCCGGAAGCGCGGAACCATCTTGAGCTTGCAGGTTCGGGAAAATAAATCAGCCTGCAATATCCCGTGAATTCACGTCCTCCGACTCGGTCGCATCGATGTTTACCCAGCCGAGTTCCAGCATCTCGTTCAGGAGTTTTTCCCTTGGATATTTCGGAACGCGGTACTGCCACCATCCGATCTCCTACAGGGATGGCGATGACTCTTCGGGGCGGTCGGGGTCCCATGTGGCGAGAATGAAATCCCGGTCGGCATTTATGATCGTATTTGCGATTATCCGTCTGCCGGCCATCGAGAGCGATTCGCTGATCTCCTCGATGATATCGCGGACCGCAAGATCGCGGGTGTAATTTTCCATCGGCCAGCCGTAGCCCTGGTTTATGGTAACAACGAACTGGTTCCATTCATCGAGAAGGTCCGACAATGTGAGTTTGCGGTTTATGCGATTGGAAAGGCGCGCGAGAACATGGCTGACTCTCTCGCGATCGGATAATGATAATTTCCCTTCGATTTTCATCATCAACCTTCCGTGTGCGCGCCGTTCCTTATTGCTAATTAATATATCACAATGCCGGGAAAACGGTAGATGCAATGTGATCACCGGGGTTATTTAACGCTTTCCCCTGAACCCGTTTACATGATACGATTATGTCGTGACCTACCAGCCGCAATCGGAACACCACAGGCAGCACGAGCGCACCTACCGTCTCGGGATGCAGGGAGGCTGGACACAGGGCGCACCCTGGACTAAACGCTTTCTCATAATCATCGCCGTGCTGTGGCTCATCGCGCTTGTAGGATCGAGAATTGATCGATCCGGGATGTTTGGCGCGATAATTATTAACCTGTACCTGACCCCGGCCTCGGTGGCTTCGGGGATGATCTGGCAATTATTCACAGCGCCGTGGTTCGGGACATGGTGTATCTTTTCATTTCTGTTTCACCTGATGTACCTGCTTGTTTTCGGCCCCAAGGTCGAGCGTGAATGGGGAAGCGCGCGATTCCTGCGTTACTATCTGATAATCGCGTTTCTTTCCACGCTGATCGGATTTCTTCTCAGGCTTCCAAGTCCCATGCTGAACGCGATACCCGCCTCCACGGCAAGCGCGGCGATTTTCGCTGTGATGATCGCGTATGTGTCGATGTGGCCGCGCGACCCGTTCTGGGTGTTTGGGATGTTCCCTGCGCCGGTGCTTTATGTTGTTCTCGTATTGTGCGGCCTGGAGGTTGTCTTCATGGTTCTGGGCGGCGCGGGAGAGATGGGGGGCGATTTTGTCGCGACAGTGGCGGCGATCGGGCTTGGGTTCGCGGCGGTGAAAATTCCTGCTGTAAGGTCGCTCTTTATCGGAGATAAGAAAAAAAAGATATTCACCACAGGGACAAGAGCGAAAAAGGCCGAGTTCAGGGGATCGGGCAGGAGAGCGGGACAGTCCGGCGGGGCAGCATCAGGACCTTCTTCTCCACCATCAGAATCATCCTCAAAGAAAGAAGAAAAGAAAAAAGGAAAACGCTCGGGGTTTTTAGAGTTGTAAGACTACTCCTCCGTTAATACGGCTTCCGAAGCGGAATACAGCTCATCACGCCATTCCTCATAGGCCGGGATCAGGTCGAGTAATTCTTCATCGAGATTGTCAGGATTAAAAAGTATCTGCGAGTCGTACTCAGCGTTGAGGTATTGCTGGAGCGTGAGCCACCATTTCCCGGCCTCATCAAGATTAAACTGATATTCCGCCAGACGGGCAAGGTTGAAATAGTACTCGGATGTAAGTCCGGAGCCTTCGAAGAATCGCGTGAGGTTGATCTCGTAACGCCCCGTTCCAGCCTGATGCCATCGACCGTCCGGATCGGTTTCACAGGCGAGGCTGCTTTCCGAAAGCTCCTCAAGCGCGGGAATGATCTCGGAATATTCGGACGCGAAATTTAGGTTCGCGAGAATATATCGCATGCCGTTCCAGATATAGTAGTCGCGCCATGACGGGAGGTAATCGCCGCCCGGACTCATTGAGTAGCGATCGACCCTGATCGCGGTTTTTCCGTTGGAGGGTATCTCGCTGAAATCTGTGTCGTAACCCCACGATCTGAAACCCTCGATGTAACCGTAATCCATGGTGACAAGAACGGCGTAGTAACTTGACGGCTGGAATTCGAATCCCTCGATATCGAGGATGCAGTCGAGGATGCCGTCGCCCGTGAGGTCCGTCCATTCCCATCTCGGGATTGACGATTCGACAAGCTGCTCACGCCATTCCGCAAGATCGGGATCGGTCGCGTCGAATACCGCGTCGGTGAAGTCGAATTGATCCGGATCGGATGTGAGTTCCGGGGGCGGCGGAATCTGGTAAATCTCCAGACGCTCCATTAGTTCAACGGGAGTGAAAGAGAACTCATCGAGCAGAATGAAATCGTCCTGCGATCTCGTCAGGTTGACTACATAATAACCCGCGACAGAGTAGAGGTCGCCGAGATCACTCGCGCGGTTCTCAGGCATATTTATCTGGAATGTTATCAGGTATGAAAAGACGCCCTCAAACCCGTCCGACGGCATAAGCACACGAACGGCGCGGACGACGTAACGACCATTCGAGTAAGGCTGAACGATCCGCGCCTGACAGTATCTGATCGCGTCCAGTCGCTCGGCTTTTTCCAGCGGCATCTCGCGAACATATCCATCGAATTGTTCTATTTGCGCGTTCGCTGTCGGCAGGATATTTTGAATCCAGCAGGTTGAAAAAAGGAATCCGCAGATCAGGATTAGCAGGCATATGTTTTTAAATGAAAATCTGCTGTTAATTTTTTTCATGTAAATTCCCCTCGATCCGCCGGACTGATGCTATCACTTTAAAATGTATTCAACAAGATAAACATCGGGGACAGGCACCCGTTTTTAATCCCCGGAGCAGGTAGAAGGGATTGGCACATTATCGGGATTAAAAACGTTTGCCAGTCCCCTTGCATCGAACTGTTTAGGGGACTGGCAAACAATTTTACCGTTCTATGTTTTCCAAATTGTAAAAATGATCATACGGTAAAATTGGGTGCCTGTCCCCGATCATCGTTAACCATTGCCTTGATTTCCCGCACGGGGTATTATCTGACCCGGTAATGTTGTCAATGAAAGAAATACGCGAGCGGTACCCGGAGCTTAAACCTCCCGGACCGCGATACTGGCTCATCCCGGCGATCATTGTGATTCTTGTTGTTATCGGATGGTCATCACTTGATACGGAGATGGTCGGGATCAGCCGCGATCCTGACGACAACAGCCTGAAAATCGATACCCCAAACTATCGATGGGAAGCGGCGCTCAACATTCTCGCAGGTGTGAAGAGACCGGTCATGCATGAAGTGGACG
>CBDUUJ010000142.1:0-7049 GCA_965370205.1 uncultured bacterium | reverse complement strand
GAGTTGGATTTCCAGTCGTGCAAATACAGGGGATCGGTCGGGTCGTTTATGTCATATATGGAGAATTTCCTGTCGTTCCAGTACGCAATATACAGGCGGTCACCCATAGCGAGCGCGTCATGGCCCTGCACAGCGCCGAAATCGTTCGCCACCATCACAGGCGCGGACGGGTCAGACAGGTCGAAAACCCACGGCTTATTGAAAGTGGCCACGTGGAGATACCCGTCTTTTTCATGGAGGCCGTATCCTCTGTCGCCCGATGTCACAACGGGGCAGGGGACAGGATTCCCTGGATCGGTCACATCCACCGGAAGCAGATTGGTCCCGTTTTTCGTGACATAAACCCAGTTCCCGACCACCAGAAGATCAAGCGTGTCATTGAAGCTGACAGTTGACAGAACTTCAGGACCGTCGGGATGGTCAGGATCAATTATCATCAATCCGGACCCGTATGCGGCGTAGACATAGGTGCCGTCGTAATCGACACCCTTGACCGCGCTCCCCTCGACAGTGTCAATCAAAACGGGTTCAACCGGATCGCTGACATCGATTATCAGAAGACCGCCATCGGTATCGGCAAGAAAAACGCGCTGGTTCGCCGGGTCCGCGATGACCTCCCTTGCGTTACCGCCTGTATCCAGCATGCCGACAGTCTGCGGCCAGGCTGGATCGCATGAATCGTCAGGAATTACAGATAGATATTCCGTATTTTCATCCTCGTTACCGGCCTGATCTATTGCTCTAACCGCGACATAAAACTCCTGGAAATTTTCAAGTCCGCCGATGACATACCGGTGATCGAAATCGCCGCCGTCCCAGAATCCCACATCGTTCTCGACCTGCGCTGTGGAGAATTCAAACGGGAGTTCGGATGTCCAGTAAATGTTGTAATCGACCGGGGGAGTGCGGACATCGCTCGCGTTGTTCCAGAAAATACCGGCCCCGTCATACCTGGGATGAGTGGCCTGGACGCCGACAGTGCTGTCCCACACGGGCGGCTCGATATCCACTCCGACCTCATACGGACCAAGTGAAATGGGAAATGCGTTGTAGGCTATCTCGATTCCCTCGGCGGTTGAAATGTGTTTGTAGTTATCAAACACAAGCTCGAACGTGGCGTCCTTATCGATTCCGCTCATATCCGCGACCAGGAAATACCTGACCGGACTTGTCGAAGCGGTGATTTCCTCGTAAAGATTTGAGAAGAAAACGCGGTTCGTGCCGGTCAATTCAGCGTCTGCTATGTGATTATCGAGGCTGTCGAGAGTTCCGGTTATATGTGTGTCCTTGTATAGCTCAAGTTTGGTCAGCTTGTCAGGAGGCATTAATCCCTTGATGTTGAAAATCAGCTCGGTAATACGTGTCCGCAGACTGGATGAGAAATCCATATGCCCGAGAAGGATATCGTTCCTCCCCAGATGAATAAATCCGGTGTCGTATGACTCTGTTTCAAGCTCGAGGAGCGGCTCGACATATTCGGCGGTCAGCACATATGTTGAGCAGTCGCCAAGATCGGCCGGGGTGACCTGCACGTAGTAGGTCTGACCGGTCTCGCACGCTGTACCGACAACCTCCCATGAATTATATGCATGGTTTTCCTTCGCTGATTTGTCAATCTGGGTTGATGGATCGAGAGACGGGTCGCTGAACAGTTTCAGATCGAGATCCTCACCCCACGCGTAAATCTCAAGGAAGAAATTCAGGAAGCCGTCCTCGGTCGCGGTAATTTTGTAGACATCCTTTGTGTCGACATACGGACCGGAAACCGCGAGAATGCTGTCAATCACCTGGTTATCGTGTGGAGTAAGATCGACAAAACCGTTCGCGTCCTCTTCATCGGCGTACCTGTCCGGTCCGTAACATGCGCGGACGAGATTGATTCTTCCCCATCCCGACTGCTCATCGAAACCGACGGTGTAGAGGTCATCCGATGTATCCCGCATGCGGTCGCGAAGCCGCTGGTTGGTCTGATCGGGATGGAGTGTCTTCAGGAGCGCGAATCCGGCTGCGACTATCGGTGTCGCGCAGGATGTCCCACGGAAGAAGGAATCGCTGCTGCCGTTCCAGTACTTTGTATTATTTGCTCCGTGAGTGGTGATATAATTTTCACCATACGCCATGACCTCAAGCTGCGGACCGTAACACGATCCCCAGTAAAAGCCGTCCGATTTTTTCACCCGGACCTCATCGACAGGAGCGTATGTCCATCTTTTTCCGAAAGGCGTGGTCGCTCCGACGCATACGACAGACTCATAACATGCGGGATAATGAATGCTCATGTCGTCATCATTTGATGCAGCGGCGACCAGCACAAGCCCATTCTCCCATGCGTTAAGCATTGAATATTTCATGAAATTATTATTTGAGGTGCTACTGAATGACATGCTGATGATGTCAGCGCCGTTTTCCCGCGCATAAATGACTCCATCAAGTACTTCCGAGAGAAACGTGGAATTAAATCCAATCCTCGCTCCCATGATTTTTACACCCGGAGCAATACCGGTGCATCCAAGCTCATTATCTATCTCAGCCGCGACAATCCCGGCGCAGGCTGTTCCATGATAGTAATACTCATTGGTGTATTCCTTGATGTCGCTGTCATCCTCAACGAAATCCCAGCCGTAAATGTCATCGACATAACCGTTTAAATCGTCATCAATATCGTTGTCGGGAATTTCACCGGGATTGATCCACATTACGTTATGAAGGTCCTGGTGATCGACGTTTATTCCGGAATCCAAAACGCATACAACAACTGATGGGCTTCCGAATGTGTCGGGCCAGACCGCGGCGGCACCGATGAGGGACGGTCCGAACTGCTCGAACGCGCTTGTGTGAGGACTTTCATCACCGTCGTCATCTTTTTCCCAGAACGGATCGTTGGGAGTGTAGGGGACATCGCAGAATTTGAAAGTGATATTCGGCTCGACATATTCCACGATCGCAAGCGATTCAAGTTCTGAGACTTTATCGGGAACCGAAGTGCCGTCGAGAATTTTCAGGCGATAAATCGTTGTCCATCCGGCTTCGATTGTTTTGATCAGGCTCAGCCCGTGACGGTCAAGAAGAGAATTGATACTGTTCGTTAATCCAATCGGCGTATTATCAGGAACGAGATCGTTTCTCAGTGAAACAAGAACCTCATCCGGCGCATATGGAGGGATATCGATACGGGAAGCGGGATTCCCCTCATCCTGAATCAGTCCGTTTGGATTTTGAAGAGGCGCATCGGCGGTTGAATGATCGCCGGATGGAGTGATCGGGTTGGAATCACTGCACGAGAGAACTAGAAACAGGATCAGGATGTAAAGTACCGGAATTGGAAAAAAAGAAAAACGAAAATGCATAAATAAAATCCCCCGGTCGGACATTTACATTCGTCCAGAAAATATTCAACCGCCTTACGGTTAACCCACTATTATAGACGATAATGGGTGTTTATTTCTTACAAAATTATCTTCAGACCGTGTTCGTTTTCTGCGGAATAAATGAAAGTTCCGTCCGTGTCCAGACCGTCCGGGCCGTCCGTCGAGACCTGCCCGATTTCATAAGTGCTTCCCCAGTCATCCACATTGATAACCTCAATGTAGTGGTTGTTGGTTCCGAAGTAGATATGGTCGTTAAACCAGACGATATCCGCGCCACCGGAACCTGAGTTCGATATGTAGTACCCCACAAACTGCGGATTGGCGGGATCGGATGCGTCGTATATCGAGAACCTGTTACCCTGCCAGTATGTGACGTAGATCCGGTCTCCCATCGCGTCGATCTCATATGCTCCCGATCCGCCGAATTCCGTTACAAACGATGGTGCGGAGGGATCGGAGAGATCGTAAACTCTTGGCTTGGCATTCGCCGAGATGTAGAGGTATCCATTCTGGGCATCCATGCCATAACCGAGATAACCGGAATTTACAATCGGATATGTCTGAGGATCGGCAGGATCGGTGACATCGACCGTAAGGAGATTGGTTCCGAAATTGGTCACATAAACCCAGTTATCGACAACGCAGACATCAAGGGCTCTGGATAACGGTACGAGGGAGAGCTGTTCCGCTCCATCGGGTCCGTCAGGATCGATGATATGAAGCCCGGCATCGCCTACGGCATAGACATAAGTTCCGTCGTAGTCAACTCCAACTACTTCGGCGCCGGGAACCTGGTCGACGAAAAACGGATCGGTGGGATCGCTGACATCGATAATAATCAGCCCGGCGTTATAATCCGCAATGAATACACGCTGGTTTGCAGGATCGGCTATAACTTCCCAGGAATTACCCGATGTGTTGAACTCACCGATGATTTGTGGATTGGCGGGATCGCTTATCGCAGAAGGTGTTATAGAGAGATAAACGGTGTTGTCGTCTTCGTTCCCGGCCTGATCCTCGGCCCGGACAGCCACATAATATTCCTCATCGTTATTGAGACCCGTTATCTGACACATGTAGTCGAAATCCCCGCCGTCGGATTTACTCACGTTGTACTGATGATCGGCAGTATCGAAATCGAACGGAAGCTCCTGGGTCCGGTAGACATTGTATTTTACGGGTGGCGTTTGAGTATCGCTTGCGGAATTCCAGTAGACCAAAGCTCCGGCATATTTGGCCTCGATATCCTGTATGCCGGTAGTGGTGTCCCACGTGGGAGGATCGATATCGATTCCCACCTGGAAAGGTCCGAAATATCGCGGGAATTCATCGGGCGCGATTTCCTTGCCCTCGGTTGTCGATATGTCCTTGTAGCTTGTCAGCGCGAGCCGGTATTCAGCATTTTCGGTTATTCCGGATAAATCAATCGTCAGGAAAAACCGCATCGGGCTGTTGGTGAAATTGATTTCCTTCTCGAAACCGCTGATAACAGCGCGATTCGTATTGTTGAAATTTCCATCGGCAACATGTTCATCAACCCCATCGTACTGCTGATTGCCGTTTGTATCTTTATAGAGATGCACAGCCACGAGTTTGTCCGGGGGCATTGATCCAAGCTGGCTGATGATAATCTCATTGAAGTTCAGGATGAATCCGACACTGATCTCCAGCCATCCGACCGGCGCATCGCTGCACTGCTGGTGGACGAATCCCGGGTCGAGATTTCCGGTTTCCAGTTCGAAGCTGTTTTCGACGAAATCCACCGTCAGACCGTAAGCCGATGAATCGCCGCTGCCGGCGGTGTAAATCCTGATGTAGTAAGTCTCGCCGGGTTCGACCATGCCGCCACCGACCTCGTGGCAATCATTTCCATGATTGTCATTATCGGAGGAATCAAAGAGATATTCGGGAAGCATGGAGGGATCCGAGTAAATCTCCAAATCAAGGTCCTCGCCGTATGTGAAAATATCGAGATCGACTGTCAGGTAGCCGGATTCAGTGGCTGTTGCCTTGTAGAGGTCCTCGGTATCGATGTAATCCCCGGAAGGCGCTGCGTTCAGGCTGTCAAAAATCTGACCGTCGTGCGGGGCAAGATCAACGAAGCCATCAGAATCCTCTTCAGCAGCGTAACGGTCGGCTCCATATATCGCACGGATGAGGTTGACCCTTCCGTGACCGGTATAAATGTCATATCCGGCTGCGTTCAGATCGTCCGCGGTCTCTCTCATTCTAAGCCGGAGCCATTCTGCGGATTCGGTCGGATAGTAACTTTTCAGCAGTGCGAATGAACCCGCGACCATCGGAGTCGCGTTCGATGTCCCTCCGAAAAAGTTATCATTGACTCCGTCCCAGTAGGCATGATTGTTTGCTCCGAAAGTCGTGATGTAGTGCTCGCCGAATGCGCAGACCTCCTGTCCGTTTCCATATGTCGATCCCCATCCGAATCCGGCGGCGATTGAGATTCTCACCTCATCTATCGGATTATATGCCCATCTCTGACTGAACGGGCTGGTTCCTCCGACCTTGACAACGCTGTCCCACGTGCAGGGGTAATAAATATACTGACCGTCATCGTTTCCGGCGCCTCCGCACAGCAGAAGACCAGCCGCATATGCCGCGTTCATCGTGTTTCTCATGTTATCCGAGTTGTTCGTTGTTATGAACGACATGCTCACGATATCCGCGCCGTTATCTATTGCGTATTCGACACCTTCAATGACCGCCGAGTAAAAGCCGTCGTTAAAACCGATCCTTATGCCCATTAATTTTGCGCCGGGGGCGATTCCCGAGCATCCTAGGCTGTTGTCCTGGGTTGCAGCCACAACACCCGCGCACGCGGTGCCGTGATAGCTTCCTCCACCGTAATCGGTAATGTCGTTGTCGTCAGTGTCCGTGTCCCATCCGTAGATGTCATCGATATAACCATTGCCGTCATCGTCAATGTCGTTGTCGGGGATCTCGCCTTCGTTGATCCACATGTTATCTTCGAGGTCCTCGTGCCATGACTGGATGCCCGTGTCGATAACACATACGACTATACCGTCTCCCCTGGCATCATCCCAGACATAACTCGCTCCGATTTTCGATGGTCCGAACTGCTCGAATACATTAGTGCGGGGATCGTTATCGAGGTCGCCTGGATTTTCCCATAACGGATCGTTGGGGAAATATGGAGGATTTAAAAAATGGACCCTTCCGTTCGGCTCGGCATATCTGACCTCCGGCACCAATTGAAGCTCGGCGACCTTGTCCGGAACCGTGGAGCCGTCAAGAATTCTCAGGCGATATACGGTCGACCAGTGGGTGGGAATAACGCGGATAATCCCAAGTCCATATTGGGAAAGCAGATTTACAGCCTGTGAATACACGCCGGGCTTCAGTTTGCCGTCCGCATCAACGGGCACGATCCCGTCATTCAGGCTCAGGAGAATTTCCCCCGGAGCATAGTCCGGTCCGGAGTCCTTGTGAGGATAACCGGGCGGAAACAGGCTGCCGTCGTCCGATTCTGTATATGTGAGTTCGTTTGACCCGGGTTCGTCCGGGTTATCGAGATCGGGATTTTCCGAAGGGACTGCCGGATTGCTGTTTCCATTGCACGATAGCAACATAAAACCTATCAGGATAATTAAGCAACAGGGGAATACAGAAGAATGCAAATTGCGCATGGTAAAACCTCAACAG
>CBDUUJ010000141.1:0-7051 GCA_965370205.1 uncultured bacterium | reverse complement strand
TACCGTGCCCCCATGTATCATCTTCAAATATTTCAAAGGCAATTCTCCAGAGAACCGTTCCATCGGGATCGAGTTTGACAAGAACAGGATATTGCTGTAAGGAAAACCCATTGGATCCCGACACATAAACATTTCCGCTGTCATCGACAACGATCTCCTGTGGCCAGCCCAGGTCACCATCCTCAAATGTCTGAACCCATCCCTGGGGCGGAGGAACATCCTCGATACTCACCGTAACGAAATCATACAGGGCAAGCATTACTGATCCCGTCGAATATGCCGTAATATAGGCCTCGTATTCTCCAATTTCAGCGCCTTTGTTATTTATAAGTTCAACTTTCCATGTATTATCCGCGGATTTGCTAAGGGGGGTATACCCCCCTCCGGTTATTTCATGAGCAAAGATATAGACACTGCTCACATCATCCTGATGATCGAGTACATCAATTTTAATCAGTCCGGATGATCCGGCTGTTTCATCAATTGGCTCCTGCCAGTAATTTGTGATCAGATAAGGCTCGTCGCAGAATGTATCGTGCGACGCGTCGACCGCGAAGCTGAGCGGCCGCCAGTTCGGCATATATATCTGGAAGTTCCGAGTGCACTCCATCAACTTGTCGAACTCAATTTCAAACATCACAAACGGGTTAAACTGATATCCATCCGGGATATCCCACAGATCGGTCCAGCTGTCATCGTTAATCAGGAGATGTCCGTACTCGTCAGCGAAGACAATCCCGCGTACATCGTAGCCCTTGATATTAAATGGATTTTTCAGCGTCACATCCACATCGAGGATTTTCGTGACAGGATCGAATGAATTGACCAAAAACGTGATGCAGTCTTCGCATTGCGGGGGAAGAAGCGCATTTGTGATGTTGTAATGGTCGCTTGCCGATAATCTCCGGACAGGCGTAATTTCCGCGACAAGGGTTTCGGGATTGATTTCAATATCCCAGCGGCCAAGCAATTCGCGGTTTGAGGCTGCGTCCGTATCCTCTGACATATTCTGAATAGTCGGTGTATCGGCAGGGGTGACAGGATCACCTGACTTCCCGGAACATCCCAAGCACACTAAAATCAGTAGTGAAAGTGTTATGAAAAATGGAATAAAGCGGTTCATGATATATCTCCAGGTACAGAAATAAAAATAATGGGGGGGGAATTATGCCCGATATCCCCGTTTCATATCGGGGGACTTGTCTAAATATACCACATCATTTACACTGCAACAGTGTGTGAAAAATAAAATCCCCAATACAGACAATTTGCAGGCGGTTAATAAAAGTAGTATATTTTCGACCACGCAGCTTCTTTGAGGAGAAAAATAATTATGAAAGTCGCAGTGACTTCACTTGGAACAGAATTGGACAGCGGCATCGACGAGCGTTTCGGTCGGGCACGGTATTTCGTTGTTGTCGATACCGACACGGATGAGATCATCGATGTGATCGACAACCTGGAGAATCAGCACGCATCGCACGGCGCGGGTATGCAGGCGGCGCAGTCCGTGGCCAACAGCGGTGTCGAGTGGCTTTTGACCGGCAATGTCGGACCGAATGCCTTTTCCACCCTGAACCAGGCCGGTATCAATATAGGCAGCGGCGCAGCGGGAACTGTCCGCGACGCTATCGAGAAATTCAAAACCGGCGGATTCGATGAAACATCACAGCCGACAAACCCGGGGCACTCGAAATAATCAGAGAATCCCAGTCGGTTAAAACCCATGCAGATAGTCATCGCATCAGGAAAGGGAGGCACGGGCAAGACAACTGTCGCGGTGAACCTCGCATCCGTTTACGGAAAACCCTCCACACTGCTCGATTGCGATGTGGAGGAGCCGAACGTCCATCTCTTCATAAAGCCATCCATTGAAAAAACCGGAAGGGTCGGGGCAAAAATCCCGGTTGTCGATAAAGAAAAATGCACGTCGTGCGGACTGTGTCGTGAGGCATGCCGGTTTAACGCGATCATCCTGCTCAAGAATATACCGCTTTTTCTTCCGGAGCTGTGTCACAGTTGCGGAGCGTGTATGAGGGCATGTCCGGAGAGCGCGATCACCGAGATCGACCGCGAGCTTGGCACAATTGAAGAGGGAAAATGGACGCACGGCGATTTCGCGCGGGGCATACTGGACATCGGCGAGGCGCGAAGCGAGCCGCTGATCCACGCGGTAAGGGAGATCGGGAAATCACGCAACGAACAGGAACTTGTTCTGATCGATTCGCCCCCCGGAACCTCATGTCCGGTAATTGCCGCCGTGAAAGATACGGATTATCTTCTTCTGGTGACTGAACCAACGCCGTTCGGACTTCACGACCTGAATCTGGCGGTGAAGATGGGTCAGGCGCTTAAGCTGCCGCTTGGAGTTGTGATCAACCGGTCGGATATCGGCGACAGCGGCGTGAAGGATTATTTAAGAAATGAAAATATCCCCATACTTGCAGAGCTTCCGTTCGACCGCCGTATTGCGGAGACCTACTCGCGCGGGGAGATCTCATCCGATGTGCTTCCGGATATCCATGAAACGTATTCCGAACTCCTCGAACGGATTTTAACGGAGGCCGGGAAATGAAACAGCTCGCGGTGATAAGCGGAAAGGGTGGCACGGGCAAGACATCTCTGGTCGCCGCGTTCGCGCAGCTTGCATCGCCAGTGGTCCTGGCCGACTGCGATGTCGACGCGTCCAATCTGCCCCTGATTCTCAAACCGACCGCTGATGTTAAATCGGAGCCGTATGTCGGCGGGTATTTCGTCGAGCTTGACCGCGAAAGATGCAATCAAAGCAAAGAATGTGCGCTCGTGTGCAGGTTCGATGCGATCGAATTCGATGCGGAGGGTCAGGAATCGAAATTCCCGCTGTTTGATTTCTATGCGTGCGAGGGCTGCGGAGCCTGTGTCGATGTGTGCCCGGAGAAGGCAATTTCGCTGATTGATCGCGTTGCCGGAACGTTGTATGAAACCAGGATGCGGTTCGGTCCGATGGTGTACGCCGAACTTGGTATCGCGGAGGGCACGAGCGGAAAACTTGTGAGCCAGGTCCGCGACCGCGCAAGGAAAATTGCGAAAAATGCCGGGCTTGACCTTATCCTCATCGACGGTTCCCCGGGAATCGGATGTCCGGTGATCGCGTCGGTGACCGGTGTCGACGCCGTTCTGATTGTCACGGAGCCGACCGTATCGGGGCATCACGATCTTGAGCGTGTCGGAGAGCTAGCAAATCATTTCCGTATCCCGGCGGCAATGATCGTCAATAAGTGGGACCTCAATCCGGAGATGACTGAGAAGATCGAATATGCTGCCAGGGGAATCGGGATCGAGGCTCTGGGCCGAGTGGGATTCGACCGCGCGTTTGTCGATTCAATTGTAAACGGCAGAACCGTCCTTGAAGAGGGAAACGATGCAATAGCTCACAATCTGGAAGCAATCTTCTCCGAGATAAAAAAATTCGCGGGTACTTAATAGAAATGGCGGTATGTTCCGGGTCGGGTCCAGCGATAAAAGGAGTTATTCCCAACCACATGTTATCCGGAGTGTTCCCTCCAATTTCCATCTTCATCATAGTTCCAACTCCCTTCAAATCCGCAGGCTTGCCAGATCGCATCAAACACCGGACGTAAAATCCGATCAGGTGGTCTATCGAAATCTTCAACGATAATATCCGGAAGAATAAGTGAATCTCTATCAATCGGAATCGAATCCCCAAATGATGAACGCACACTCATCACATAGTCTCTAACTCCAAGTAAACTCAGCATGATGAACATTGGCGGACCAATATCCACAGATTGAAAGTACTTGAGGTAGCTATTAAGTGCTTCCATAAGGTATTTCTCAATAGCGATACTTGGAATTATCTTTTTCTCGGCATTACTAAGTAGTCTCGCAGACACAGCCTCAAGAGCAGAATTGCGAAAAACTTGAACGTACGAATAGAAGTCCCGTGAATTTCTATTCTTGGAAGACGTGCACAAACCATCGAAATTGTAACTCGGTCTATTACATCCGGAACACGGCATAGGTTGTAAATTCTGCCATCCTTTGTATAGTTCATGCAAATCCAAGACATTTCCAGCATCAAGCGCATTGATTGGAAGCATGTGTAAAATAACTTTCGCTCCATCATTGAGCACAACAGGTGTTTCACTGGCAACTATCTTGGCAAGACGGTCTGCACGAAAGTCCCGAATGCGTTCAGCAATATCTCCCGACAAGAAAAATGCCGAACGAATTTCCATATGGGATAGATGATATTTACCACTACTATGGCGGCTACAGAAATAACGTGCGTTCGGACCAAAGCTGACCCAATGGGGAGACAAGATGCTTCTAGGGATCCGCACTATTAGGATCGGTCCATCGCGGAAGTCTGCAATGAATTTTGTACGAATCCCATGTATTCTTGGTTCTATTCCGCTGAGGATCATTTCTCTCAGCCTTAAAAGTACACCATCAGGATTGATATCCGCCAAACCCTTTGCTTCTTCTGGTATTCCAGTGGGTTTTCCGTGCTCGTCTCGCTTATCAGAGACACCGTAGATTAAATCGCCACCAACTGCATTTGCAAAAGATGTGACATCCAGCAAGAACTCCTTCTTATCGTCTCGTCCATTGCCTGGAAGTTCTTCCTTGTAGTCCAAAGTTAGCCCTTCAGCCACCTCATTCTGAACTAATCCTTTAATGTCTTCTTTGCTGATCTGATCAAAGGGCACATTTATCATAGCGTCACCTCAATAAACAATATAGAGCTTGTGTTGGCATCTTACAGTGATATAAAGCCCTGCACCTCGGCAGTCTTTAAAACCGTGCGCTCTTAAGAATGTCGCGGCACATTTCGCTTGCCTGGTCGGGGATATTGGGAATGATTTTATGGAGCAGATTTTTTAATTTCTCATTATTCGCAAGGAAGACCTTGATGACTTCCTCATGCGTGACCGGCTTGATACCCGGATCGCCCTCAAGACCGACATCGTAATCGGTGATCAGCGCGATCATCGCGTAGCTCATGCCGAGTTCGCGCGCGAGATAGCACTCCGGGTACTGGGTCATGTTGATAACTTCCCAGCCCATCTGCGTGAACCATCGGCTCTCGGATTTGGTTGAGAAACGCGGACCCTGGATCACGACGACCGTGCCGGTTTCGTGAACGACAATCCCCATCTCTCTTGCGGCATCGACCGCGATTTTTCTGAGATCGGGACAGTACGGTTCCGCCATCGCGGGATGAGTGGTGATCGGTCCGTCATAGAATGTGTCCTTGCGTCCGGTCGTGCGGTCGACAAACTGGTCGCAGATCGCAAAATCGCCCGGCGCGATGCCTGCCTGGAGGGAACCCGATGCGCACGGTCCGAGTATGCTGTGAACCCCAAGTTCCTTCATCGCCCACGCGTTTGCGCGATAATTGATCATGTGCGGCGGATATCGGTGATCCGCTCCATGCCTCGGAAGGAACGCGACTTTTCGCCCCTCAATCGTTCCGACTGTCACTTTATCGGATGGCAGCCCGTACGGGGTCTCGATCCAAAGCTCCTCTGCCTCATCAAGCAGTGAATAAAAACCTGAACCTCCAAAAACGCCGATCTCGGCTGTCACTTTCGGTTTCGGGAAAGACATTTCGTATTCTCCTTTAAAAAATTCGTGCCGTCAAAAATTGAAATACTGAAAAACGAAGTTTTTCCGGTACCCCACCCTTTAGGGTGGGTGGAAGACGCATGGTTTCTGGGGTCGCCCACCCTAAAGGGTGGGGTACCGGGTTATTTTTTCACTTTTTCAACAGTCCCAGGAATGTCGGCACACCAGATATATTTAGAATTTTACTACCTGTCCACTTCGCCGAGGACGATATCCACGCTTCCGAGGATGGCGATCAGGTCGGCGATAAGATGTCCGGATGATGCAAGGTCAAGGCTGTTCAGATTAACGAAACTGGGAGCGCGGCACTGGACCCGGTACGGCTTGTCGGAACCGTCACTTACGATGTACAGGCCCAGCTCGCCTCGCGGACTTTCGGTAGCGGCATAAACCTCACCCGGCGGGGGCTTGATAACGCGGGGAAGATCGGGGGCTATGATATCGCCCGGAGGTTCCTCATCCAGTTTATCGAGGCACTGATTGATAATTCCGATCGATTCGTACATTTCGTTACATCGGACCTCATACCGTCCGAGGCAGTCGCATTTATCGGATGTCTGCACACTGAATTCCATTTCCGGATAGAGCGAATACGGATGCGTGCGGCGAAGATCATATGGAACACCCGATCCCCTGAGATACGGTCCGGTTGCGCCCACCGCGACAGCATCCTCCGGCGATAAATATCCGATTCCATCGACCCGCATACGGAAAATTTCATTTCCGGTCAGAAGGTCCTCATATTCTGTTACCCGTCTCGGCATTTCAGCCATGAGTTTTCGAGTCGCTTCCTGCATCCGCTCGTCCCAGTCCCTCATGACACCGCCGATGCGGATGAAATGGTAGGTCAGACGGGCGCCGCACTGCATCTCGAAGATATCGACGATCTTCTCGCGGTCGCGCATGGTGTACATGAGCATTGTGGACGAGCCGAGATCGTTCGCGAATGACGCGATCCAGAACATATGGCTGGCGAGACGCTGCATTTCGAGAGTGAGCACACGGATCAGGTCGGCGCGTCGGGGAATTTCCAGCCCCATCAATTTTTCGACCGCGACACAGTAGCTCATGTTGTTCGCCATGGACGCGAGATAGTCCCAGCGGTCGGTGTACGGGACGATCTGGGGATATTTCAGGCTCTCGGCTTTCTTGGAGAAGCATCTGTGGAGGTAGCCGAAGTACGGCACCACCTCCTTGACAACCTCGCCGCTCATTCTGAGGAGCACGCGAAGGACACCATGCGTGGACGGGTGCTGCGGGCCCATGTTGAGCCAGAAATCATCGGTGTCAAGATCGTCGCCGCTCTTGAGTTCCGCCGGTGTAACTGAAAATGCCATAATTGATCACCTTGACTGTGGAAATCCACGAAGGAGCATGATAGCGCATGAGGGGAAAGTATGGAAGAGGGGGAGGTTTATAA
>CBDUUJ010000140.1:0-7114 GCA_965370205.1 uncultured bacterium | reverse complement strand
GAAGAAGAGGAGGAAGAAGAAGAAGAAGTTCCCCTTTTCTATACGATGGAGAAAATTGAGGGAGTGCTTCTTGAGCAGAAAGCCGGTGTGGAGAAGGCGTACGAAGGAAAAATCGGCGACAGCCTGAGCCTGATGAAGGAAATCGCAGGAGCTCTCGCATTAGCACATAAAGTCGGTATCTATCACAATAACCTTCATCCCAAAAATATCTTCGTACTAGCGGACGGTCTCCCGGTTATTATCGATTTCGGTATCTGTCATTTCATTGACGGGAAACGATATACTCTTACAGGCGATTTCCCTGATTTATTGAATTTTATTGCGCCCGAACTTGCAGCGCCGAGTGTTGATGAGGAATTTATCTGTCCGGCCAATGACGTTTACTCCTTCGGTAAATTATTATATTACCTGATTTCAGGCGGCAAAATACTTCCAGGGGAGAAGCATCAACAGGATGAGTACGATCTGAGAAAAAAGAACCCGTCAAGGCTCATGGACCTGGTATACAGGATTTTCGACCGGACGATCTGCCGCGAGCTTAACGACCGCATGCAGACCTTTGACGAACTCCTGACTATGATTAACCGGGAGATGATCGAGGGCACGCGGTGCGTTTATTGCCGCACGGGCACATACGTGCCTGTATCGAGATCGATTATCGCCGGCAGCGCAGTTGATAGTGAGAATATCCCCGGCCAGTACGAAGCCAGACCGTTCGTATGCAATAAGTGTGGAAACGTGCAGTACTTCTTCGATACCGCAATCGCCAGGGAAGAACTGGGGGAGTGGTAGAGATACTCCAGGGGCGCAGCAAGCGGCGCCCCTACAGGAAGCAAACCATGCCCGATAGAATAAATCTCGATACACTGTTCCTTCTCATCGACGGGCCTGTCGCGACATGCACGTTCAACCGTCCCGATGTCCGCAACGCGTTCAACGCGCAGATGATCCAGGATATTATCAACGTGATCGAGCAGGTCAACGGCATGGATGATGTCCGTGTGCTTGTGGTCACGGGAGCGGGCGCGGCTTTTTCAGCGGGAGCCGATCTGAACTGGATGAAGTCAATGAAGGATTATTCCTACGAGGAGAATATCACCGACGCCGAAGCGCTCGCAGATTGCATGAATTCGATTTACACGTGTAAAAAACCGACAATCGCGCGGGTGAACGGACCCGCGATCGGCGGCGGCAACGGACTCGTGTGCGCGTGCGATATCGCGATCGCCGCTGAGGAAGCGATCTTCAGCCTGTCGGAAGTTAAGGTCGGACTGGTTCCCGCGACAATCGGGCCATATGTTGTGAAACGGGTCGGCGAACCCAACGCGCGATATCTCATGCTGACCGGTCACAGGTTCAATGGGATTGAAGCGGTGGAGTACGGACTTGTGAACTGGGCTGTTCCGCGAACGGTTTTAAACGAGGAGATCGATAACCTGATCGAAAAACTTCTGACATCGGGACCGAAAGCGATGTGGATGGTGAAGGAACTGATCCGCAACGCGCCGTCGATGCCATACGAGAAAGCGAGGACATACACGGCAAAAATGATCGCGGAGCTTCGCACGAGTGAGGAAGGCCAGGAGGGGATATCGTCGTTCCTCGAAAAACGCAAACCTCGATGGCAGAAGGAGTCGCTTTAAAAAATAATAGCTGTATCAGAGCCGCGCGCGTAAGCAAGCGGACCAATCCATGTCATATTTCAGAACCGTGCGTGTAAGCAAGCGGACCAATCCATGTCATATTTCAGAACCGTGCGCGTAAGCAAGCGGTTAAATAATCGACTACAATGTTCAAAAAAATAATGATAGCAAACCGTGGGGAGATCGCGGTCCGGATAATCCGGGCATGCCGCGAACTGAACATCCCAACGGCGACAATTTACTCCGAGGCCGACACCACCGCGCTTCATGTGCAGGAGGCGGATGAAGCTGTCTGTGTCGGTCCGCCCGCTCCGCTGGAGAGCTATCTCAATCAGGATAAAATCGTCCAGGAAGCGAAGAAACTCGGCTGCGACGCTATTCATCCCGGTTACGGATTCCTTGCTGAAAACGGTGAGTTTGCCGGGAAGATCGAGGACGCAGGTATGGTGTTTATCGGTCCACCCGCGAAAGCGATCGCGCTGATGGGCAACAAGATCAAAAGCCGCCAGGCGATGGTTGAAGCCGATATTCCGGTCATACCGGGAATCGAAACCGATGTGACCGCTCTGAAGGACGTTGAGGAGCAGGCGAGGAGAATCGGCTATCCGATTCTTGTAAAGGCCGCTGCCGGCGGCGGCGGCAAAGGTATGCGACGGGTTGACTCACCGTCCGACTTGCAAGCCGCGATCGAGGGCGCAAGCCGCGAGGCCGGGAAGGCTTTCGGAGACCCGACCGTTTACGTGGAAAAATGGATAGTCGACTCCAGGCATATCGAATTCCAGGTGCTTGCCGATAACCATGGAAACGTGGCGCATTTATTCGAACGCGAGTGCTCGATTCAGAGACGTCACCAGAAAATCGTCGAGGAAACTCCATCGGTTGCCCTTTATCCTGAGCTTAGAAAAAAAATGGGCGATGTGGCATGCAAGGTCGCGCGCGCCGCCGATTATCGCTCGGCGGGAACGGTCGAGTTCCTGCTTGCGCCCGATGACAGTTTCTATTTTCTCGAAATGAACACTCGAATCCAGGTCGAGCATCCGGTTACGGAATTTGTGGTTGGAGTCGATCTTGTCCAGGAGCAGATACGGATCGCGTCGGGTGAGCCGATGTCGTTCATGCAGAATGATCTGGAACAGAGGGGACATTCCATCGAGGTCCGTATCTATGCCGAGGACCCCGCGAACAATTTCCTTCCTCAGTCAGGTCCGCTGCTTCTTGTGCATGAGCCGTCCGGACCGGGCGTGAGAGTCGATTCGGGCATCTTCAGCGGGTCGGAGGTTTCAACGTATTACGATCCGATTCTCTCCAAGCTGATCGTGCATGCGCCGGATCGCGAAGCGGCCCGGCTCAGAATGATTCGCGCATTACGGGATTACTCAATTCTCGGAATCAAAACGAATATCGCTTTTCTTATCGATGTTCTCAGGCATATAGCGTTTGTTGACGGCGCTACCTACACGGATTTCATCCCGAGAAATCTGCCCGACTGGCCGGAGGGTCCGGGCGCACTGACCGAAAGACGCGATTTATACAGCAATATCGCGACAATCGCCGCCGCGGTGATCGATCATACCGGTATGGGGAAACGATATGGAGCCGGGGCGTTTGCATCAAACGGCGGCGAGACTGCAAAACCCGACCCGTGGGATATTATCGGTCCCTGGGAAATCGCATCGGAAAAATAATGCAGCACAGGATTGATTTGAGCTAATGGAATACAGGTACGACATCAACGGCAAAGACATAATCCTTCATGTTGACACTGTCGGCGACAAGCTGAAAGTGACATTCGATGACAGGACATACATCGTAACTGCAGCTCCGTCCGGTGACGGGAGTCTGCTGCTGATGGTTGACGGGCACAGCTATCCGGTCAGGTTCGCGCGCGACAGCCAGGGGCTTCACGTGATGGTCAAGGGCATTGGTATCCTCGCGAAGGAACCGAGCGAAGAGGGAGCAGGTGGTTCGGGAGACCTGTTCGAGCTGGTCGACGGGAAGCAGATTCTTGTCGCGCCGATGCCCGGTCAGGTGGTCAAGGTGAACGTGAATGTCGGGGATGCGGTTAAAAAGAATCAGTGCTGTGTGATTGTTGAAGCGATGAAAATGGAGAACGAGCTGAACACTGCGGTCGACGGAACCATAACCGCCGTGCATGTTGAAGCCGGACAGCAGGTTAACGCATTGCAGCCGCTGGTTGAGATAACGCAGGCTGATGAGAACTGATCAATTGACCTGGATACTGAACTTCGCGATACTCTTCCCCTGTTTATCAATGCGGAATATAGGTATATAATTGGCAGCTCTTTATGATAAGGAGAACAACGGTTAATGCTCGATAAAACCATAGGGCAGATTCTCAGCGAGACAGTTGAAAAAAATCCTGATAACGAAGCTCTCATTTATGTTGAAAGAGGCCTTCGTTTTTCTTACAGGGAATTTGATGATTTCACAGACCAGCTCGCCAAGGGTCTGATTCGGCATGGTGTTAAAAAAGGGGATCATGTGGCTGTCTGGGCGAATAATGTCCCGGAATGGATCCAGCTTCAGTTTGGCCTCGCGAAAATAGGTGCGGTGCTGATTACGGTCAACACGTTTTATAAGTCGCACGAGCTTGAATATCTTCTGAAACAGTCCGACGCCACAACGCTCATCATTGTTCAGGGATACAGGGATGTTGATTACGTTGAAACGGTAAACGATGTAGTTCCCGATTTAAGGGAATCCACGCCGGGGGATCTCAATTCAGAAAAGTTTCCCACTCTGAAAAACGTCGTTTACGTCGGGAATTTTACACCCCGTGGTATGCTTAACTTCAAGGATGTTATCGGGGAAGGTTATGAGGTGCCCGACGAAGTCCTGAAGGAGAGAGAGGACAGCCTTGATCCGCAGGACGTTATCAATATCCAGTACACATCCGGCACGACCGGATTCCCAAAGGGAGTCCAGCTTACTCATTACAACATTGTCAACAACGCCTATTATGTCGGGAACCGTCTGAATCTTACAAGTAAGGATCGTTATTGCATCCCCGTCCCATACTTCCATTGCTTCGGATGCGTGTTGTCGACATTGAACAGCGTGATCCACGGCGCGACAATGGTGCCCATCGAAAGTTTCGATCCCCTGAAGGTCCTCATTGCCATCGACAGGGAGAAATGCACCGCCATCAACGGGGTTCCAACCATGTTCATCGCGGTGCTGCAGCATCCGGATTTTTACGGGTATGACTGTTCGTCACTCCGCACCGGAATTATGGCCGGCGCTATCTGCCCCGAGGAAGTCATGCGCCAGGTCATGGAAAAAATGAACGCGGGGGAAATCACAATCTGTTACGGATTAACTGAAACTTCCCCGGTCCTGACCCAGACGAATATCGATGATTCTGTTCAAAAACGGGTTGAAACGGTCGGACAGGTTCTTGAAGGCGTTGAGGTGAAAATCGTTGATCCCGACACCGGTGAGGATCTCCCCCCAAATACTCCCGGCGAACTGATCGCCAGAGGTTATGGGATTATGAAGGGTTATTATAAAATGGAAGAAGCCACGAACAACGCGGTGCGTGACGGATGGCTCCACACGAAGGATCTGGCCACGATGGACGAGGAGGGTTTTGTCGGTATTCTTGGAAGAGTGGATGATATGATTATCCGTGGCGGCGAGAATGTGTACCCGAGGGAAATTGAGGATTTCCTTTTCACCAACGAAAAAATCAAGGATGTCGCTGTTGTGGGGATTCCCAGCAAGAAATACGGTGAGGAGGTCATGGCGTTTATAGAGCTGAAAAAAGGCGCCATGGCAACCGAAGATGAAATAAAACAGTATTGCAGGGAGCGGATTTCAAGATTCAAGGTGCCGAAATATATTCAGTTCACAGGTTCATTCCCGATGACAGCCAGCGGGAAAATCCAGAAGTACAAGCTGAAGGAGATCGGCACAAAATACGTGGAAGAGTTATCAGCATCCAAATAAGAAGGTTATCTATGCCTGAAAGAATAACATCAGATGAACTCGCGAAACGAATTGTCGAGGCTGCGCGAATAACCGGAACATTTGTCCTTCGATCCGGTGCGACAAGCGATGTCTATTTCGATAAATACCGCTTTGAATCCGACCCGGAGCTTCTGAGGGAGATCGCCGCGCATCTCGCCGACCTGATCCCGGAAGGAACCCAAAAGCTTATCGGGCTTGAGATGGGCGGAATTCCCCTCGCGACCGCTCTCAGTCTTGAAACAGGAATCAAGGCGGGTTACTGCAGGAAAAGAGCGAAGGAATACGGAACTGCTTTACAGGTAGAAGGTGGCGTCGAACGAGGCGAGTCGGTGACAATTATCGAGGACGTGATAACATCCGGCGGCGCTGCAATCGACGCGATTAATGTGCTTAGAGAGATGAATATAAAAATACTGGGGCTTATCTGTGTGGTCGATCGCGAAGCCGGCGCGGCGGAAAAATTCCGGGAACTGAAAGTTGATTTTCGTCCATTATTCAAACGAAGCGTACTCGATGCGATTGCGGGGGATTAATTTTCAGAACCGCGACCGTCAGGGAGCGGACAAAAATAAAACTAACCACACCCCACTATCTCATACAACTCC
The DNA here is from genome assembly GCA_965370205.1 of uncultured bacterium. GTDB lineage: Bacteria > JAJVIF01 > JAJVIF01 > JAPKYR01 > JAPKYR01 > CBDUUJ01. Next base: position 876 of record CBDUUJ010000140.1, on the reverse strand, counting down.
CAGTTATCCATTCTCACCGGATCTATATCCTGCACTTCAATGAGTAATTTTATATATCCCTCATCTTCTATCTGTTTAACATTGGCTATGAATCTCAGGATTCCCGCCATTTCCGGTTTTTTAAGCTGGCTCACATCGATCCGCCATTTCCATCCCCCGGCGTCATCCTGAAATCGCTGTCCGCCCCGATGTTTCAGTATCTCCCTCGCAAGACCCCGGCTGATTTCCCGCTCGCTCATCGCATCGAGTATGCCCTCTTCATAAAAATCGGCGATACCTGTCGCGGGATCGCTGTTGTCGAGACACCAGTCGAGAATTGTTGCTCCCATCCGTACCCGGGAGTCAATCATAAGGTAGCCGACATCCCGCTCTGAAATGCCGGCAAGCATCGCTTCGGGTGATACCCCGGAATTGAAAACTTCCTCTGGCGGCAATATGTGCGGAACCGTGAGACGGTATGTTCGGAGGGAGAAAATGCACACTTGTTTTTCCTCGGACGCAAGTTCGTTCGCGCGTTCGAAAACTGCCGCGCTCGGCCACACGGATTCCTCATACTGTTGCCTGTCAAGATGTCCCGTTAAATACGGCAGTCGCATATTGAAATGATTCCGAACCAAATCAAGCTGGGTGGTAAACGGAATCAGTATCAGCAGAAATACAACCCATTTAGCCCATATTTTCTTTTTTCCGGGATTGGCGGGATCCTCGGCAGTTAATTCCGTGGCCTGAGTTGAAGATGCCAGGCTTTCAAGCCATTCGCATACAAGCCACAGCGCCAGAATCGTGAAAGGAAGAAAGTAGCGGGTCTGCAGGTTCATTAAGAAGAAAACGAGCGTAAAAAATATGAAACAAAAGACAGCGACGATTCGCTCGATT
>CBDUUJ010000139.1:0-7115 GCA_965370205.1 uncultured bacterium | reverse complement strand
ATTGCTATATAAAAAAACCGACATCGCTGCCGGTGTTTTTGTATTCAAATGCTTCAATGGAAATCCCATCTCAATAAAACGCGTAATCCATTTTGTTCAGATCCATCTCCGCTCCCGATGCGAGCACCATAATAATCCCGTCCCTGTGACCGTCCGGAGATCCGTAAATATACTGGTGCGTCGGACCCGAATCGTATGGATAGCGCGGACCATGGTACGGGTCCCCGCCGCCGGAGACCTCGGGAAGTCCGCAGCCGCCAGAACCGACCCAGGGCGGCCAGCCGCATCGTATCTGGGCCATGCCGAAACCCATGTTGGGCGGATCGGGCCACGGTGGCGGCATCCTGTAAAGAACTTCCTCCCCGTCGGGAGTCCTGTCATGCATCCGGATGATATCCATCCCATCCTGCTGGAACGAACCGTACGCTCCCAGGATGTAGCGGTCGGTATGCGCCGGCAGATGAAATCCCGGATCGTAGTGCGTGTATCCCTGCCGCTCCGAAATGTGGCTTCCAAGGGCACGGTACATGAAATTGCCCGGCCAGAATGTGAATATCGTTTTCATTTCCTCAGCGCCGTCCGGATGAGTAACCCATTTACGACGTCCGCCGAACATGTAGTGAAGCCCCTGGAATTCCGACCCGTCAAGCTCGGGAAATCCCAGGATATCCTTCTGGTTCGGGGGAAGAGTACGCCGGGTCTCGATCTCGCTTGTCCATGCGAGGGGAAGGGCGCCGGAGCGATGCTCGAAGAAAAAGAAATCCTCGAGACCGTTACCCATGACATTGCCCTTGTAGCCGAAACGGGGATCCCCGTCACCCTGCGCTGGATCGGCCTCGAGCGATGTTGACTGGATCACGATCAGCCCGTCGCCGACAAACGGGTTGTTTGGGTAGGAAGTGATGTAGTCGTAACAAACCAGAGAATCTTCGACTATCGCGTTCAATGGGTCCTGCGAGTCCATCTTGGAATGCCAGTTACTCCAGCCATGGATATCGCCCCCGATAAGGTAATCGGGATACTCCCCATTGTCGGTCATGTATCTTTCGAGAGCAATCTGGATCGTATGAAGGTTGGCTTTTACCTCGGCCTCTTTCGCCTTGTCCTTCGCCTTGATGTAATTCGGCAGCGCGATCGCTGCAAGGATCCCGATGATGGTGATAACCACAAGCAGTTCTATCAGAGTGAATCCTCTTGAGCGGTTATTTCGCATATAAGATCCCTCCTTGTTCATTTTGTCAGGAATTTGTCCCCCCTGACGGGAGCATCATGTAAAAAATAAAAGCTGGAAACATTTATTATTAATATCTGAAACTATTCGTCGCTGCTGCTTGATGTTTCTTCATCCACTTCGTCAGGCACTGGACTTTTATTGATAATTTCCACTGTGATCTGACAACTGTCTGCGCGGTCATAGCCGGTGATCGATATGATCTTGCTCCAGATTCCCTCCGGATCTTCATACCCGAAATGAACCAGTGATCTGCCGGCTGCAAGTTCCGCGGAGTCTTCTTCCGCGCCGGATTCCAGATGATCCCTGTACCAGTCGGTCACTGTGTTTATCGACGTTGCGACATCAAATCCCAGACGATAGATTTCAGTGCCCTCGGTATGCTTCTGGTGAATCGAAGTCTCCGCATTGAGGACCGCGTCCGGAAACATTATGGCGCCATAGGTTGTCAGATTCTCAATTTCTTCCTGGGTCAGTTGTTCACGGGTACCGATATTTTCCCTTAACCATTGAGCCGTCGGATCATCAGCCGGCTGTTCTGCTGATTCATCCTCGACAGCGGGTTCCGTCTCTCCGGAATCGTTTTGATCCGTCGATACCCCCTGATCCGGTTCATCGGAATCGGGCTTCTCAGGACCGGGGCATCCGATTGATGAAATTGCAAGGAATATTACCAGGAATAATCCGGTTAGTACCCTCCTTAAATAAACACTACGCATAGATGATAGATCCTCCTGTAATACACCTGGACCTCTTAAATACCACAAGGCCTCAATCGCATGTTGCTATAAATATACCGCAATTTAACCTAATAAGGAATAATTTTGAAATAATTTGAGCTTGATTCCTTCTTGTGGCATCTTATTATCTGATTCCCGGAGGTGATGAATGAATCCCTGGAGCACGGACAGTTCCGGAACCGCATCCCAAATCGACTACCGCACATCGCGATGCCGGTGCGGCGCGGTCGTGCAGCCCCATGAGGCTGTCTGCACCCGCTGCAACCGTCGGCAGAACCTGCTGTTTATCGGGCTGGACAGGCTCTACGAGAAAGACCTCGACAGGCTTGTCGAATACCATGAGCGTGAGGTTAAAGCCGTCCCGAATGACTATATGCGCCTTTATTCTCTTGCCGGAGCCTGCCTTCTCAGCGGTGATTACAAACGGGCGCACGATCTCTATCGCATGGTTATCGGACTCAACCCTCATTTCCCGGACGCGCACCTCAACCTGGGAGTGATTCTCGCCGTCCTCGGCGATACCGATAACGCTGTCGGGGAACTCAAGGAGTTCATCCGTCTCGATCTTCACTCGCCGAAAGTCGAGCGTGTGGTAAGGGCGATCTGCTCGATTAAAAATATCCCGTATGAGGACGCTCTCAGCGAGACAGGAGTTAAACCTGCGCCTGACAAACAAATCCGTGATCCAAAACTCATGCGCGGCGGCATGTATTTTCCCCCGCCGGGACCCATCATAAAAAAAAGGTCCTGGGGTATTGTTGATATTTTCCTCCTGTTCATCATTCTCATCGTCCTGACGGCATGGTTTCTGTTTCCATCCCGGTCAAAATCGGTGCTTCACTCCGCGATAGCAGCGCTGGAATCCCGCTATGCTTTCACAGTGGCAAGCGGTGGAGCCGCTGAAACCATGGTCAATGAAAATGAAAACGGTGCCGACGCTGCCGATGACGAAAATGACGATGAACCCGGAGTGATAAACGCCGACCCGCTCACCGACAGCTACCTTCCCCTCACAACCGGAAACAGGTGGACCTACACAACCTATGAAACCCGCAGCCCGTCGGGAACAGGCAATCGAAGCAGCGTGGGTTCCGTGGAGGTGCGGGTCAGCGGAATGGCCGACAGCGAGCGGGGCATCTGGAAAGTCGAAAACGGCCCGCTTAACGTTTATTACATTGAAAAAGCCACCGGGCTTTACAGCCTCAGCCCCCCGACTTTTTCATGGACGACCGAGATCATCCAGATCCCCTACCCTCCGGATATCGGGAGGTCCGCTACCGACCTCGGTCAAACCGTTACAGTGGAAGCGGTCGAGATCGTGGAGACCTCTGTCGGACTGATCGAGTGTGTAAAACTGCATTACACTCTAAAGGAACCTTCCGATACGGAGTGGTACGCATGGTACGGAAGGGATGTCGGGCTTGTGAAATACATCGGCGGCGGACGCAACGGAATCTTCTACGTCCGCGAACTCCGCGACTACAATCTTAATTAAACACCGGGGACAGGCACTCAATTTTGCCGTATGGGTTTTATAGAAAAACCAAAAAATACTGTTCGGCAAAATTGCGTGCCAGTCCCCTGATATTTGGAGGTCCCTGATATTTGGCATTAACAGGATAAAAAAAAAGCTCTCCATATATAAGCGTTGAGAGCCATAATAAATATCCCGGTGTCGCCCACAAGCGAGTCTTCGAGCTTGTGGGTACCTGATCTTACGGTGACTTTTCAATATCTATCTCAAATTCCTTCGTCTGCGCTTCGGACGCGACCCGCCGGACATAACCTCCGACTTCGCCTCGTTCCACCAGTTAACAAGTTTATTAACCGGCGATTGCTTCTTAACGGCACCTGCCTCATTTGTCACTGTCACGGACGGCTCCGACTGCCTTTTAAGAAATTCGACAGCATCGACCTCGGCGTATCCGTCCTCTTCCGTTTCATCAACCGTCTTCTTCTCGACCGGTGCCCATGGTGGCGCGGGATTCCAGCTATCCGGGACCTCCCCTACCCGCCGGTCCTCAGCCGGATGAGTCCGGTTATACGCCACGATATGCGGCACTTTCTCAACAGCCGGCCATTCGCCTGGCTCTTCGGTATCCGTAACAGGCTCCCGCTCAGCCGCAAGGATCTCCTCGCTCGGCAGTTTCCGGTCGGTCAGATCGATATCGTAATTGCTTTCAGGCCTGGTTCGCTCAGCCCTGTGCGTGTTAGTCCGATCCTCTTCCCAATCCGGTTCCTCACCATCAGGCCGGTCAAATGATGAAGGTCCGCGATCGTCGGGAATATCCCCGTCGCCGTCATCATCGCCTTCATCGATCAGGCCGATGATATCGCGACCCTTCTGCATCTCGCGCTCGATCATCTCAAGGATATCCCGCGCCTCGGTGGCGTTTTTATTCCAGAGACCATTAACGATTATCGGAAACGGTCCGCCGGAGTTCTCGACAATGATTTTTGAGAACAGAAGTCCGCGATGAATCTGGATGCTCGCGATCTTGCTCAGCGGGATACTCTCCTCCTTCACTATCCAGAACGCGGGAAAATGACGCTTTCGCGACAGAACATGGTACTTATCAATGAGAAGTTCCTTCGGAAAAATTAGCTGTTTCCATCGGCTGACCCGATATTTTTTCATTTCGCCCCTCCATGGGGAATTGATCACATTAGTATCGGGTTATTGGCCTCGACGGGACTTTAACGGATTCAATCAGCCTGACACGTTTTGAATTACTTCCCTGCTTTATCCCGCATTTTTACACTTGTTTCGATATTCCCGCTGGTTTCTTCGACATTCAATTATACACTCAATCTTTATGGAGGGGCGATCTCCGGTCGCCCGGAGTGATGACGTCCCGTCATCATCATGTGCCGGCAATCAGATAAATTTAAAATCCACAAAAAAAAGAGAGGACTCCGAAGAGTCCTCTCCATGGTTCCAGAATTTTCACACGTTACAGGATCGGATCCCAGGTTGATACCCGGGGATCGGTCAGACTGGTATACGCATTCCGTCCACCAAGAGTATTGACCGGGTTGTATACACGGACTACCTGATCTTCCGTAACACCGAAAGTACACAGATAGCCGGGTCGTGTATCACGTGGGTAAGCGACAATGGTAAATTTATTCATACCAATACCGCCGCCCGATCCGTCACCCAGGGTTTCTGATCGGGAAATATCCCATGTCATTGAGTAGTTCTCGATCATGTTGGCCATGAAGTAACCTTCAGCGATGTAAAGGTCATCTTGCAGGGCGCCAAAGGTACCATAGAACTTTTCGTTGTTGGTACCCTGGTAAGCCAGCTGACTCGATCCAATCGACCGTAGTGTTCCTTTAGCTCGACTCTGCCATGCTGCACGCCTGGCGTTCAGGAGTGCTGGTATAGCGATAGCGGCAATAATAGCGATGATTGCTGCGACTACGAGGAGCTCAAGGAGTGTGAAACCTTTCTGGTTCCGCACCTTATTAAGAGCCATTGGTTTTTGTTGCCTCCTTTCTTTTAGAATAGGCACTTTATAGATTTCAGGGCTACTATAATTTACCACATGGAATTCCCTGCTGTCAACTTAGTTGGTGCTTTTTTCCGTATCCGATCATTACGATTATTCGCAATGACTAAGGCGCCATACCCCGGTATAGTTCATTAAGCTGATAACAGTCCGAACTCCGGCAGCTTCCCGGATTGTGACTAATTGGATGCGAATCACCCGGTTTTGCTAGCCGGTACCGGAATTTCCTGTCACCCACTCGAATTTGCATTATGACGGTCTATTTGCCTGATTTTGCCGACGCGGCGGATTTTGCGGCATGCGGCAGTAAAAGCTTCCGCTTTCCGTGCAGAGTCTGAAGAAGCCTCGATTTACTCCGAGACGCATTATTCTTTTTAATTACGCCCTTTGTAACCATGCGATCCAGTTCACGGCACGCCTTTGTCACCAGCTCTTCCTTATCCTCGGTGTCATTCACCAATGCAAGTCGCGCCCTTTTGATATACGTGCGCAGACGCGAGCGATAGGCATAGTTGCGTTCTCTCCGCTTTTCGGATTGCCTGTGTCTCTTTTCCGGCTGTGATTGTTTAGCCACGTTAAACTAATTCCTCCAGTATTCAAAAGAGCATAAAACCGAGGAATCCTATCACAGAATTATATCGCTTTCAAGCGGTTTTGCCCTGCTAATCAATACTTTCCTATTGCCCGTATGCTGTCGCTCTGGTAGGATACTCTCCTCAGTGATCTTCATCGCTAATTCTCTTTGGAATTCCAGGGTGTCAGTATGATAAATGTTACCGAGGATCTTCTCGAATATTACAGGGGAATCAAGCCGCAGACAGGCTATATCTATTATTTCCTCGATGAAAACCTTAAAAATACTCACCGCGACCAGCTCAAGATCGGTCTGGGTTTTTATCGCACCAACTGGATCGACGGCGCTTTCCTCTTCGAAGCCGACAGCTATCTCCTCAAGAGCCTCAAGGAATTCCTCGCCGCCCGCCACCTGAAAAACGATAAGTTCCCCGTTTGGGCCGAGTGGACCAACTATTACGCGCGCGTGTGGGCCGCGGTCGGTATCTGCCGCCTGATGGGCACCGGAAGTTTCTACCTCCGGGGACACGGACCGACTATGATCGTCCGGAAGAAGCTCGAAGATATCCCCGGCACTGTTGAATTCGAGATGATAGAAATGAAGGACGTTCCACCGGACACAACCGTGGGATACCTCGTTTACCGCGATCCCGGCGGAGGCGCTCACCTCAGAAACTGGAAACTCTTCTACCTGGTTCTGACCAGTATCCTCCGTAAAACCGGCGTTTACGAGATAGACGAAGAATTTATCGAAATGATGTCCACTAGCGACCCCGAAAGCCGGTTCGTTTTAAAACGAGACGAGGAAATCTACGGGTTCCCGTCACTCTTCCGTGTCTGGGAGCTTTCGGAATCGGATGCTGCTAAGCTTGCTTCCGACTCAGCCCCGCCTCTCGATCAATGGCTCGATAACGAGGCGCAGTTCGACGGCGGCGGGTTCACAGAGGAATTCAAGGCGTACTACAAGTTCATGATGGACCACTACACCCGTGATGACGATCTCCCCGACGTGCTCAGCATCATGGAGCACGGCATTTCATGGTTCCTCGCGACCCT
>CBDUUJ010000138.1:0-7151 GCA_965370205.1 uncultured bacterium | reverse complement strand
CCTTCCCGCGTCATACGCGCTGGGACTTCGCGGGTGGGGAGAGGTTACAGTCATGCTGTGCTCGCTTTCCGGCGGACATCTTCTTTCCATTTTCCTCTTTGAAAAACTTCCCCCCTCATGGCAGAACTGGCTGTTCGTTCTGGCGCTCCTTACCTGGTTTCTGGTTTTTTACCTGATGTTTGTAGCTTTCGGAAAGAATTCGCAATTGATGGAGGCGCTGATCAATATTCATCGGCACGGGGGAATTCAGCGTCTGGAACGTCTGAAGATCCATAATAAAAGCATACAAGCCACTGAAAGCCCTGATGATGACAGGGAAGATAAGGAATTTATCGATCCTTTCGAGCCTCCGGAGCGTATCCGGGCAAGCGCAGACGCATTCCGCCTGAGGTATTTCGTAGTACTTCCTTCCGCTCTTGTCTTGTATTTACTGGGCTTCACGAGTACAATCTACGGGATTTTCGCACGGCAGTTACTGACCTGGGAGCCGGGCAGTTTTGTGCTGCCGGCATTGGTAATCGCTTGCGTCGGTTGTCTGTGTTTCTGGCTTCTCATGCCCCTTCTTCCGGGTTATGTTGATATGCGAAAATTACTTGGACACAAAACGTCTGAAGGAGAGTGAAGAATGGATTTTTCACTGACTGAGGAACAGATTGCGATTAAAGACACAGCTCGCCAGATTGCCGAGGATATCATTATTCCGAACGCGGCACGCTATGACCTTGAGCGGGAGACCCCGACAGAGGCTATTAAAGCTCTCGGTGAGCTTGGCATGATGGCTCCGATCTGCCCTGAGGAATACGGCGGACCCGGTCTCGGCTACATGGAATATGCACTGATCGGCGAGCAGATATCCCGTGGATGCGCCGGTGTCGGGACGGTCCTTGGCGCCCACTGCTCACTCGGTGTCTATCCGATTCTTGCGTTTGGCACAGAGGAACAAAAACAGATGTATCTGCCGAAAATGGCGACCGGCGAATGGATCGGCGCGTTCGGCCTGACCGAGCCAGACGCGGGTTCCGACGCCAGCAACATACGGGTCCTTGCCGAGGACAAGGGCGACCACTGGCTTATCAATGGAGAGAAACAGTGGACCACAAACGGCGATATCGCCCGTGTGATTATTCTGTTCGCCACGGTGAATCCCGAGAAAGGCCTTCAGGGTGTGACTCCCTTCATTATTGATACGGAATGGGACGGTTTCAAAACCGGAGCCATCGAAAAGACAATGGGAATTCACGCCTCTCATCAGGTTGTGACAATATTTGAGAACGTCAAGGTTCCGAAGGATCATGTACTTGGCGGGGACAAGAATATTGGACGTGGATTCCAGGTCGCGATGGCCATCCTGGATGGTGCACGAATCGGAGTCGGCGCAAGCGCAACCGGTATCATGACCCGCGCTATCGAGGAATCGGTGAAATATACAAATGAGCGCGTCCAGTTCGGGAAACCGGTCGCGAAATTCCAGGCGATTCAGTTCAAGATTGCCGACATGGCCATGAAGGCCAACGCAGCACGCTGGATGACGTACAACGCCGCATGGATGAAGGACCAGGGTCTCAGGATCACGAGGGAAGCCGCGATGGCGAAATGTTTCGCGAGCGACATGGCGATGGAGGTCTGCAGCGAGGCCATCCAGTGTCATGGCGGTTACGGTTACTCAATGGAGTACCCGCTTGAGAAACTCCTCCGCGACTCAAAGATCCATCAGATATATGAGGGCACAAACGAGATCATGCGTATGGTCATTTCCCGCGAGGTGTTCAAGAGAGGGCTGTGGATGCCGTTCGAGGAAATCGAAAAGGCATTAACCACTGCATAATAGATATGAATATTCCCGCCACGGACAGGCAGTCGCTTCTGGATTTTCTCTCTGAACGACGAGAGCAGGTTGCTGAATATATCGGCAACTTCGGACTCACGCATCTGGTGAGCGAGCCTCATCTCAGGGACTACCTGCTTTCATATCCGTTGCGGGGCGGAAAGAGCCTCCGACCCGCGCTTGTCGCACTCGCTGCCGGCGCAACAGGAGACAATGAGAATATAACCAGAACTCTCCCGCTTCAGGCGGCAGTCGAGCTTTACCACAACTGGACGCTTATTCATGATGACATAATCGACGAAGATGATTTCAGGCGCGGGAAACCAAGCCTTCACAGGGAAATTGAAGCCGCGGTTCGCAAGTCGGACGATGATGAAGGCGCTGAAAAATATGGAAGGGATATTGCGATTCTGGTCGGCGACCTGATGCACGGCTTTGTCAACCTGGTTCTGCTGCGACTGCTTGAGAAAGGCATTGATCCTGAAGTGGTCCTGAGCCTTCTGCGGTTGATGCATGCGGAACTGACACCTGCTCTGGTCGATGGCGAAACCGAGGATGTACGTTTCTGCCGTGAGAAAGTCGGGGATGTCACTGAAAATCAGGTTCTGGAGATGCTCGAGGGAAAAACCGCGGCGCTGTTTGAATACTGCGGCACCGCAGGCGCGATGGTGGGTCTCAACACACAGGACCCGTCCGAGCCGAAAATAAAGGCTCTGGCTGGATTCAGCCGAGCTGCAGGACTTGCCTTCCAGATTCAGGATGATATCCTTGGACTGGTCGGCAACCAGGAGAAACTCGGCAAGCCGCGCGGAAGCGATCTGAGAGAAGGCAAGCATACGCTTCTGCTTTTGCATGCCTTCAAGGAAGGTTCCGCTGACCAGACAGATAAAATCAGGCCCCTTATCGGGAAAAGTGATATAACAACTGCTGAAGTCGACCTTGTCGAGGAAATTCTGAGAGAGATCGGAACCATCGATCATGTGAACAGGATCGCCATAAATTACATCGAGTCCGCGCTTCCATTCCTGGAGGAACTGGAACCGTCGGCTTCACGGGACCTTCTCTCCGGACTGGCGCAGTTTATGATCGAACGGGAATTCTGAGGACCGGACAATGGCTGAGAACTCATTGAATAACAATTCAGAAGCTGAAATGAAAGCAGGACATGGATTTGTCGTGATCGTCTCAGGCGCTTCAGGAACCGGCAAGGGGTCGGTTATCGAGAAAATGAGTTCAATGCGCGATGATTATGTGCTTTCAATTTCGACCACAACCCGGCCTCCGCGAGGCGACGATGTAGTCGGTGAACATTACCAGCATGTATCGGAGGATGAATTCCACAGGCTTGTTTCCGAGGGCGCTTTTCTTGAGTGGGCGGAAGTTCACGGGCATTACTACGGAACCCGAAAGGACTGGGTGGAGGAGAAGCTTGGCGAGGGCTGGATAGTGCTCCTGGAGATCGACGTTCAGGGAGCGCTGCAGGTCATGCAGCGAATGATCGACCAGACATCGGTTTTCATCACTCCATTGGACAGAAAAGTCGCGCATGAAAGACTCCGTGCAAGAGGAACCGACTCCAAAGAAGAAATTGAGAGACGGATACGCAACTCGGAGTGGGAATACGAACAAATGAACCAGTTCAGATACATTGTAGTCAATGAATCAGGGAAGCTCGATCAGGCGGCGGAGATCCTGTCTGCCATTCTGACCGCGGAACGGACCCTGATGCATCGAAGTACAGTACGACCGTAATCCACATGCCGCAGGGCAAATCCGATTAAGTGGAGGCTTTAACAACAGACCATGAGAAAACCAACCATAGATGAACTGCTGGAAAAAGTGGGTAGTATTTACGAACTCACTATGCTTGCCGCCAAAGAGGCCACACGAATCCGCCTGGCGGATCGTGACGCAAAGGAGCCTTTGCAGAAGGCGCTCGAACGAATCGCTGACGGTAAAGTCAGAGGACAGTACCTGACACCTGAGGAGATGGATGAATATCAGAGGCAGGAGCGGGAACGTCGCGACTCTGTCGCAACACGGGACAAACTCGTTATCCCCCCGCCCTCGGGAACCTCGCCTGAACGTAATTAGTTCAGGACTTTTTCAATCCAGGATCGACCCATGCCGAGTGTACTCTTCGGAATCTCAGGTAGTATCGCCGCCTACAAGGCGCTGGAAGTCATCCGCCTGCTGGTCGCGGACGGCATCGATGTGTTTCCGATCCTGTCCACAGGCGGCGCGAAGTTTATCACCCGAACATCTGTCGAGGCGATTACCGGAAACCGTGCGGTGACAGAAATATTTCCCGATCAATTCCAGCAGGAAATCGAGCATATCGCGCTCGCTCAAAAGGCCGATCTGCTTGTCACATGCCCGGCATCCGCGGACATCATCGCGAAATATGCCGCCGGGATCGCTGACGATCCACTTGCGCTTGCGGCTCTTGCTTTTGGAACTCCCCACCTGATCGCTCCCGCGATGAATTACCGCATGTGGGAGCATCCGGCGACTCAGTCGAATGTCGAATTGCTGAAAGAGCGCGGATGTGTCTTCATCGGTCCGGACAGGGGCACCATGGCCTGCGGCGAGGAAGGCTGGGGACGTCTCGCCGACATGAATGAAATCTGCGGTCATATCCATGCCCAACTCGGCAGAGACGGGCTTCTTAAAGGAAGAAAAATCCTTGTCTCGGCGGGCGGGACAAAAGAATTCATCGATGATGTCCGGTACATCTCGAATCGCTCGACCGGTAAAATGGGTCATGCGCTGGCGGAAGCTGCGAGGGACATGGGCGCATCGGTTATCCTCGTGACCGCATCGGAACTGGCCCATCCGCCGGCAATTCGTGTGGAAAAGGTAACAGTCGCGCAGGAAATGCACGATATCATCCTTTCCGAAGCTGAATATGTCGACGCTGTCATCATGGCGGCGGCTGTGGCGGATTTCACCCCCTCGAAAAAAATTACCGGCAAGATAAAAAAAGAACAGAGTGCGGATACACTCAACATCAGTCTGAACAGAACGCCCGATATCCTGCATTCCCTGGCGCAGGAGAAAAACATCGGACAGATCTTCGTCGGTTTCGCCGCGGAATATGGTCCCGAGGGCCGGGATGAGGCAATCAGGAAATGCAGGGAGAAATCATGCGACCTTTTCTGCCTTAACGATATATCGCGCGACGATGTCGGGTTTGCCGCTGACTATAACGAGCTTCTCATCCTGTCGGCGGACGGCACCGAGATGTCGATTCCCAAAGGATCGAAGAAGGAAGTCGCAGCAGCCGTAATGGTCAGAGTGGCCGGACTGCTTGGAGTATCTGAAAAACCGTCTGATTGAGGAGAAATACGAAATGAAAAAAACTGTCTCAGGATTCATAACATCGATTATCCTATTGGTCACCATTTGTGCTCTTATGCTTTTCACGCCCGTACGCGGTTTGGCTCAGTCCGGGGAAAATGAATTTATTCTCAACTCGGTCGCAAAGGTGAACGGCGATGTCCTGACCGAGAAGGAACTGCTCTTCACACTGATGAGGGTATACAGCGAAGAAACCATTTACGATCTCATTGAGGACCATATCATAATCAGCCAGGCTGAAATTATGGGTGTCTCCCTGGAACCAAACGAGGTCGTTGAATACCTCGCGGGTGCGTATTCACCCGAGAAATTGTCGGCACTCCTGAACGCTTTCGGCGAGGATACTCTGGATCAGACCGTAGGAACCCAGTTGCTGGCTCTTAAAACGGTGACCGCCAAGATCGATCAGATCGTTACCGAGCACGGTCTTGAAGTGACCGACGAGCAGATCAGCGATTATTACTTCGCCACACTTCCCCTCTGGACCACACCTGCAAGCGTCCGATTCAGCATGGTCGAGACCGCAACACAGGCGGAAGCCGACTCGGCAAGACAGAGAATTCTCGCCGGTGAGGATTTCGCCGATGTCTGCGGCGAGGTCAGCACTCATCCGGCAACGCGGGAGGCCGGCGGCGATATCGGCGGGCTTGTTCCGGAGGGTTACTCATCCGGTGAACGGGCGCTTCTCGAATCCACGGCTTTCGATCTTGATATCGGCGAAGTCAGCGTTCCACTCGAGGTCGAGGACAAATGGTACCTTGTGACACCCACCGATAAAACGGAATATGAACAGCCTTCGCTTGAGAATATGCATGACCTGATCCATGCCAACCTTCTCGATCAACTCGTACAGCCGTATCTCGAGGACTGGCTGGCGGGACTCGTCGACCAGGCAGAAATCGAAATCACCTATCCAATCATGGTGGACACCTCCTCGGATTCTTTCACTCCCGGGGAAAATGAAAGTTTCATTGCCCCCACAATTGGATCGGTAAACGGGCTGAGCATTCCGGAAGGTTCACTTCTTTTTCATCTGTTGCGGCAGTATGGAAGCGATACGATCCAGTCCATGATCGAGGAGATTCTCTACACCCAGCAGGGAGTGGATATGGCTGTGACCGTCGACGCTCAGGATATTTATAACGGGCTTTCCGATATATACGATGAATCCACCATTGATATCCTGTATGCGGCATTCAGTTCGGAGGCGGTCAATAATACTTTCAGCAGACACCTGACGGCTCTTGACGTTATGGGAACCAAATGGCAGGAGATTATCGAGCAGCAGGATATTGAGATCACCGAGGAGATAATCCATAGCTATTACCTGCAACACCTTCACGAATGGGTCCGCCCCGAGATGGTGCAGTTCAGCGTGATAATATGCGAATCCGAACCCGATGCAGCAGCCGCCCGTGAAAGAATTGAGAACGGTGAGAATTTCGCTGACGTCTGCCGGGACGTAAGCATCGATGATCAGACCCGCAGCTACGGGGGAGACATCGGCGCACCCATCCGCCGTGGATTCTTCACCGGCGACAATGCAGTCATTGAGGATACTGCATTTGATACTCCCGTGGGCAGTGTCAGCCAGCCGTTTGTTGTCGGGGTCACGTGGTTCCTCATCAAAACCACCGACAGGACCGATGCTTTCGAGCCGTCTATCGCTGAAATGCGGGAGGAAATATATTCCGCGCTTCTCGAACAGAAAGTGATGCCGTTTTTCACAGGATGGCGCAGCACAGTGTGGGAGGAATCGGAAATCGAGGTTACCTACCCGATATATGCCGATAATTCCTCTCCTGAATTTAACGCAGGCTGAGACTTTATACCAGAGAAAAAAAAGTTTAAAAAAGTTTAAAAAAAAGCTCTTCGCGTTTTATTTGAAGAACATTTACAAATAATAAAATCCCCCAGTGTCGCCCACAAGCGAGTCTTCGAGCTTGTGGGTGCCTGATCTTATGGT
>CBDUUJ010000137.1:0-7157 GCA_965370205.1 uncultured bacterium | reverse complement strand
CGACCCGTTCATCCTCAGATAAGACCAGGTTCTTGATCGCCGGCAGATGTGTCGTTACGGCGGTGTAGCAATCGATCTCAAGAAGCCTCTCGATGATCGCGAGCGACAGAGCGCTTCCCTCCTGCGGATCGGTCGACCGCCCGATCTCATCAAGAAGTACCAGCCCCGGCAAATATTTATCAGCCCCAAGGCTCCGGATCATTCGTTTTATCAGCTCAATATGCGCGGAGAAACTCGACAGGTTCCATTCGATTGATTGCAGGTCGCCGATATCGGCATGGATGCTCCCGAAAACCGGAAGGCGGCTTCCATCCTGCGCGGGCACGTGCAGTCCGGCCTGGTTGACTATCGCGAAAAGACCGATTGTTTTCAGCGCGACCGTTTTTCCGCCCGCGTTGGGTCCCGATAAAATGAGCGCCCTTGCATTTTTCGGGAAGGAGATATCAACCGGCACGACATCAGCGTACTGGATCATCGGGTGCCGGGCCTTTTTTATGTTGATCGTGTCATCGATTTCTATCCGCGTCCCTTTCCATTCGCGCGAAAGCCGTCCGCACGCGAACACGAAATCCAGAAACGCCGTCGTGTTGATCGAGGCACGAATTTCATCCGCCCGCGAACCAACCAGCGCGCTTAACTCGGCGAGAATCCTCGCGACCTCATCTTCCTCTTCGCCCTTCAGTTCGCTCAAACGGTTGTTGCGCTCGACAAGCTCGTACGGTTCGAGAAAGATCGTCGACCCCGCCGAGCTTCGAGCCTGCACGATCGCCTTGACATTTTTCCGGCAGTCCTGACGGAACGGGAGCACATACCGTCCGTTTTTGAGCGTGTAATTTGCCTCTCGGAGATATCCATGACGCGAGTAATTCTGGATCATGCTCGCGAGTGTTTTTTCGGCACGGTCACGCTCCCGCATCAGGTCGCGGCGAATCCGCTGCAATTCCGGCGACGCGCGGTCGAGCACCTCGCCATCCGGATGAATCGCGTGATCGAGCGCGTTCTCGATCTCCGGGAACAGCCCGATCGTTTGCGCCTCGCGGGTTATGTGGGGATATTCGAACTCAGCCTCTCGAATTGTTTTACGAGCCGACCGGATGGATTTTATTGTCGCGTTTATTTTCCAGAGATCGGATGCGGACAGAAAACCCGCCTTTGCCGCCCGCGCGACCCGGTCATGTACATCCTGGAGTCCCTGGAATGACGGGATCGCGCTCTCGCGATCGAAGTACCGCCGTGCGTCATCGGTGTAGTCGAGACGAGTTTCAACTTCCCGGCGATCCGACGATGGAAGAAGCTCCTCGGCGAGCCGGTATCCGAGCGCGGATTGAGTCTGACCCGCGAGCTTTTCAACAATGACCCTGTACTCAAGAGGATCAAGCGAATAACGCGCGGCGATGTCGAGATCGATTGATGTCATAACTTCAGAGAAGATTGTATCAAAAAAACGCTCTTACCATGAGTGACTCCCACCCTGGAGGGCGATATCTTCATCTTTACTACTCCACCACGTTCATTTTCGCGATTACGCAGGACATGTTTCACTTTTTCATTCAATTTATCTGCACCATCTCCTCACAAGTCAGCCAGATATCCCACATTCTGAGTTTGCCGCTCTCATCGCCGGAGATAACGTAACGACCATGATTCTTATGCTTTTGTTTTCCCCGCATCCTTGCCGAGCGGTTCCAGTCATGTATAATTGATGGATTGTGCCGATGTCCGGACGAAAAATATCGAGCTGATAACTTATGTCCAGTGACTTAAAAAATTTCTTCGAAAAATTGCTTAAAACCGAGGAGCGCGGATTAAAGAAGCTCCACGCACACGCCAGCCATATTACTTCCCTCGAACCTGAGATTCAGAAACTCTCCGATACCGACATCAGGGAACGGGTCTTCAAGTGGCGGGAGCCGATCCAAAAGGTCCGCGACGATTTCGACAAGAGAGAGGCCATCCTCGATGAGGCTCTTCCGGAAGTTTTCGCCTGTGTCAGGGAGGCATCGGTCAGGACCATCGGCGAGCGGCATTACGATGTCCAGTTGATAAGCGGAATTGTCCTGCACCAGGGACGAATCACGGAGGCGAAAACCGGTGAGGGAAAAACCCTTGCCGCCACGCTTCCGCTCACACTTAACTCGCTTGTGGGTTACGGCGCCCATCTCGTTACGGTAAACGACTATCTCGCCAGACGCGACGCTGAATGGATGTCTCCCATCTACGAATTCCTCGGCCTCAGGGTCGCCTTCCTGCAAAACGGCCAGTCGCCCGATGAACGTATCGACGCCTACGGTGCCGATATCACCCACGGAACCAACTCCGAATTCGGGTTCGACTATCTCCGCGACAATATGGTTACAGATGCGCGCAACCGTGTCCAGAAGCATCTCTATTTCGCGATTGTTGACGAGGTCGACAGCATCCTGATCGATGAGGCGCGAACTCCTCTTATCATTTCCGGTCAGCCGCAGCAGGCAACACAGGAGTACATCAGGTATGACCGCACCGTCCGCAGGCTGAGAAAGGACGTACATTTCGAGCTGGATGAGAAGGAAAATCATGTTTCGCTGACCGAGGAAGGCATCGACGCGATTGAGAAGGCGCTCGGGATCGACGATCTTTACGACCCCGATAGCGCGATGCATGCCCATCATATCCAACTGGCTCTCAAAGCCCACTCTCTTTTCCTGAAGGACAAGGAATATGTCGTGGAAAACGGGCAGGTTGTTATTGTCGATGAGTTCACCGGACGAAAAATGCCCGGACGGCGTTTCTCCGAGGGGCAGCACCAGGCGATCGAGGCCAAGGAGAATGTCAGGATCCAGTCGGAAACCCAGACAATGGCCACGATCACGATCCAGAATTACTATCGCCTCTATGAAAAGCTTGCCGGCATGACAGGTACCGCCAAGACCGAGGAGGAGGAATTCCGGAATATTTACGGAATGGATGTCGTTGTGATTCCGACAAACCTTCCGATGATTCGCGACGATCGCCCGGACCTCGTCTATAAAACCAAGAAAGGTAAATTCAAGGCGGTAGTTGAGGAAATAAAGGAGTGCTATCAAAGCGGGCAGCCGGTCCTGGTCGGCACGACATCGGTCGAGACCAGCGAGATGCTGGCGCAGATGCTTAAACGCGCGAAAACTCCTCACAATGTGCTGAATGCCAAACACCACGAGCGGGAAGCTGAAATTGTGAAGGATGCCGGCCAGCCGAACGCGATCACGATCGCGACCAACATGGCCGGTCGCGGTACCGATATCAAGCTCGGAGAAGGAGTCCTCGAAAACGGCGGGCTGCACATCATCGGAACAGAGCGGCATGAATCGAGGCGTATCGACAACCAGCTTCGGGGACGGTCGGGACGTCAGGGTGACGACGGCTCATCGCGCTTCTACGTCAGCCTGGAAGATGACCTCATGCGGATTTTCGGCGGTGAACGGGTCAAGGAACTGATGGACCGGTTCGGACTCGATGACGATACCCCGATCGAGTCAGGACTTGTTTCAAGGCAGATCGAGAACGCGCAGAAGAAGATCGAGGCTCAGAACTTCGATCAGCGCAAACACATCCTCAAGTACGACGATATCATGGAGCGTCAGCGGACAGTGATTTACCGCGAGCGTAACGCCATTCTCGATGGCAAGGATATCTATGAAAGAATCCTTCAATACATTGATGATATCGTCAAGGCCGCAGTGGACGATTCCTGCGATCCCAGGCTGAGAAAGCATGAATGGGACCTCGAGGGGCTTCTGACTAAATTAAGGACGGTAATGCCATATGGCAATACGATAAAGCTCCCGGAGCTGGAGGAGAAAGATCGCGAGGAACTCATCGAGATGTTCAGCAGGCAGGGGAAAAAACTTTACGCTCTCAAGGAGAAAATGATCGAGGAAACCAGCATGAGTATGCGCGACCTCGAGCGGTTTATGGTTCTCAACATGATCGACCGCCACTGGGTCGATCACCTGAGGGGCCTCGATGATCTCAAGGGCGGTGTCGGGATGCAGTCGTACGCGCAGAAGGACCCGCTCGTTGTTTACACAAAGGAATCGCATATTATGTTCAAGGCGATGCTCCGCAGGATGAAGGAGGAATCGCTGAGAGCGATTTTCCTTGCGAAAGTTGTCAAGCGGGAGTCATCGATCTATGACAGCGCGATGACCGCAACGCACGGCGGCGCGACAGGTAAAAAGAAACCCGTTGTAAAAAAAGAAAAGAAGGTCGGCAGGAACGAACCCTGCCCGTGCGGAAGCGGTAAAAAATACAAACACTGCTGCGGCAAAAAAAGCACCGGGTAGAAAAACACCTGCACTCAGATCATTTTATTTTCTTTTCGGGCAGTTCCTTTACAGCATCCATCAGCCTTACCCTAAGATTTGTATAACGGTGCGCGGTATCAGCATTTTTCACGGCACGCCAGAGCGCTTTTCGCTGTCCCACAAGAACACAGTATTGCTTCGCGCGTGTGACCGCAGTGTAAAGGAGATTCCGCTGCAGCATTATCCAGTGACCCGACGTTATCGGAATCACAACGCACGGATACTCGCTTCCCTGCGACTTGTGCACCGTGATTGCATATGCCAGCACCAGCTCATCAAGATCGCTGCGCCGGTAATTCACCTGACGGTCGTATTCAATGGTCACATTTTTCTCTTTCTTATCAATGCGCCTGATGCATCCGATATCCCCGTTGAATACCTCAAGCTCGTAATTGTTCCGTATCTGCATGACCCTGTCGCCGACCCGGAAAATCCGGTCGCCAAGTTTAAGCTCGGCTTTTCCATCACGCGGAGGATTGCACGTTTCCTGGAGGCGGCGGTTCAGCTCTCTCGCACCCGCCGGTCCGGCGTGCATCGGGGTCAGCACCTGAATTTCGGTCATCGGATCGAACCGTTTCGATATTTTATCCTGAATAACCCGAATGACCTCATCCCCGATCGCGTTTTTGTCTTCCTCGACCAGCCAGCGGAAATCTTTTTCTCCTCCGACCGGATCGAATGTCGGTCCCCGACCCGAATTGATACGGTGCGCGTTCGTGACGATCAGACTTCCCGCCGCCTGCCGAAATATTTCGGTCAGCGAAACAACCGGAACAATTCCCGAATCGATCACATCCCTTAAAACACTTCCCGGGCCCACCGATGGAAGCTGATCCACATCGCCGACAAGAATCAGCCGGCATCCAGAAGGAAGCGCCCTCAGAAGGTAGTACATCAGCGGGACATCCAGCATGCTCGCCTCGTCCACCACCAGAACCTTACAGTCGAGCGGCATATCCGCGTTGCGTCCGAACCCCTGCTGCGGGTGATATTCCAGGAGCCGATGGATCGTGCTCGCCGGACGTCCGCATGCTTCCTCAAGTCTTTTCGCCGCGCGTCCTGTCGGGCTCGCGAGCCGCACAACCTTGTTGAGCTGTTCGAAAAGCCGCACGATCACCCGCACGGTTGTGCTTTTTCCTGTGCCGGGTCCGCCGGTGATTACAAGGACCTGGCTCTCATACGCCTTTATCACAGATCGCAACTGCTGTCCTGCGAGATGGAGTTTCTCAACCTGCTGGATTTTCGCGATCCTCGCCTCAAGCACCTCTCTCTGATATTTTTTCACGCGGCCTGTCGACAGTTTTGAGAGTGTTTGAGCGATCACACCCTCCGCTTCATGCAGGAATTTAAGATATACACGCCCGGAATCATCGACAGCTTTTTCTGTCTTTACAAGATGTCCGATCGCATCATCCAGCGCGTTAACATCCGCCTCCAGAAGTTCCTCACCCTTTAAAAGAAGTCCTTCGCGCGGAAAATAGACATGCCCGTCGTTTACCGCTTCCTTCAGGATATACCGCACACCGGCGCGATATCGTTTAGGGTCATCCTTAGCCATGCCGAGCTTGCGCGCTACCAGGTCGGCTGTGCGGAACCCGACCCCGTAAATGTCGTCGGCAAGTGTGTACGGGTTGTCGTGGAGCACACGCACCGCATCATCGCCATATTCCTTGTAAATCTTGACAGCGATCGCCGGCGACACATCGTGCTCCTGCAGAAAAATCATGAGGGACCGAATCGCTTTCTGTTTCTTAAACGCCTCGGCCAGTTTCCCGACGCGTTTCGGCCCGATCCCCGGAACCTCCCTCAGCCTTTCCGGTGCATTCTCTATAACCTCGAATACGTCATCTTTAAAATGCCTGACGATTTTTTTTGCGTATACCGGACCGATGCCCTCCACAAGTCCGCTCGCGAGATATTTCTCCATGCCCTTGATTGTCGCGGGCGCGCTCATTCGTGATTGCTTTACATCGAACTGCCGTCCGAATTTGGGATGATCAACCCATTTGCCCTGGATCGTCAGGTGCTCGCCCTCATTTATCGATGGAAATCGTCCGATAATTGTATGAAGACCGCCGAACCCGCGATCGTGTGTGGAATCGACATTAAATCGCGCGACAGTGTAGCCGTTCTCGTCATTGCGGAATGTGATACGCTCGACAGTGCCCAGGAGCTCCTCAAGTTCGTCCGGATCGCTATCATCCTGAATCTGTGGTATTAATCTCGGCTGGTCCATCGTCGGTATTGTAGCATTATGGGAGGGGCGACGTCCCCGTCGCCCGGAGTGAGCGCGTCCCGCGCTCATCGCAACGCCATGATGATGACGAGACGTCATCACGCCGGGTGACCGGAGATCACCCCTCCATGTTGCGTAAATATTCGAAATAGTCCCTGAGGTCGGCGTCCATTACATTAGGCACGCCGCCGTCGTTCAGGCGATCGATCGATTCCAGATCGATCAATCCTTCATGCGCCCAGACAAGCGGCGGGATATAATCCGCGTTGAATATCGCGTTAATAACCTCAGGCATGCGATCGATATTGTGGAAGAGAAGGAGGATATCGTAATCATCCGGGATCAATCGAATGTCGCGATAGCAGGGAGCCTCAAGGATGCGGTCGATTGTCTCGTGAATCGGGAAGATCCCCCATTCTTCATCCTGGAAAAATCGCGCGATCTGGTAGCTTGCATGCATGGGGGACTGATCGATCGGCCAGACAGCGAGAGAATTTGCGTTAAGGACGATATCGCGGATTTCATCTGGGATGTCGGGAAAATCTTTCATTTTATTTATGAGGGCGGGTTTTAAGTCCGTCGTTTGCGTCTGGAAC
>CBDUUJ010000136.1:0-7169 GCA_965370205.1 uncultured bacterium | reverse complement strand
TTCACAAACGGAGCGCCCATAGCGAGACCCTTGAACATCTGGTCCTCGAAAGTGAAACCTCCCGCAACAGTCAAAGGGGGAACATACTCACCAGCATCATCAAGGCGCTTGGCATATTTATAGAGAAGTGAGTGAATTTCCACAGTCGGAACACCCCATTCATTCATCATCCGCCAGGGACTCATGCCGGTGCCGCCGCCGGCTCCATCGACAGTGAGAAGATCGAGTTTGTATTTGGACGCGAACTTGACAGCCCGTGCCAGGTCGGCGGGACGGTAGGCGCCGGTCTTGAGGAAAATATACTTTGCGCCGACAGCGCGAAGCTCCTCAACTCTCTGCGCGAATGATTCCTCGGTGACCATCCCGACGCGGGAGTGCCGCTCGAACTCAGTGAATAAGCCTTTTTCGAAAGCTTCTATCACATGCGGGTCAGTCGGGTCTGGAATGACAATATAGCCGCGCTCGTAAAGGAGCTGTGCTTTCTCGAGGTTTTTAATTTTAACTTCTCCACCGATATCCTTCGCGCCCTGACCCCACTTGAGTTCAACACACTGGACACCGAGTTTCTCGATAGCGTATTCCTGTACGCTCAATCGGGTATCCTCGATATTGGCTTGAACGACAATGGCTCCGTAGCCGTCACGCTGGTGATCCATGAAAAGTTTCACTCGACGTTTCAGGTCAACTGTATCGACCACGCGGCCATTTTTGATAACGGACTCCGGGTCCATACCCACGACATTTTCGCCGATTGTCAGACCCGTTCCCGCAAGCGCGGTCCCGATCGCAAGGCCTTCCCAGTTGTTCTTGGCGATATTTGTGGAGCCGATTCCGGGAATCATAATCGGCAGACGGAACTTTATCCCTTTGTCATGACCGAAGGCGACTTCGAGATTCACGGCAGGGAAGACGGCCTTATCGCTGTCGGCTTCGATCCCATGAGCGCCGACTGCGGTACCCATGATATTGAAATGGGAATAGTCGACGGGATATTCCTTTTCAGCGGCGGTGGTTATGACACCGAACGGCTGAGGATATATCACCTCGTGACCACGGTAGGCCGATTTACCGATCTCGCACATGCCGATACATCCATCGACACATGTCACACACATACCAGATGAAGGGCAGATTGAACCTTCGGTTCTGTTCTTTGATAAAGTTGCGGCTGAGGCGTTGACCTTCGAAAATGACATCGTTATCTCCTTGGTTCTTGTCAATCTTTGGTTATTTCACAAGCCACACAGGGGTCCATGTAGCACATCATGTCATCAAACTGTTCTTTTTCGATACAGGGCGGCGTAAGGTTGGCACAACCGCCACAAATTGCTTTTTCAGGTTCGTTATAGGTACATCTTAGCTCGCATACCGGACACACATACATGCAGCCCCCGCATCGACGGCAAATATCGGTTTCGATATCGAACGGCGTTCCGATACTCCGATTCTCGCCGCGTCCACGGAAACCGATGGCCTTAGCCATCATCTGCTCCTCGCACATCCTCACGCATAGCCCACACAAAATGCAGTCTTTGTATTCCTGCTTAAAACGCTGCTGGTGAACACCAAACTTTGATGCGAGATCCTGGATAGTTTTCGACTGCGGTACGACACTGAGCATCAGTTCGATAATCATCCTGCGTGCCCTGAGGACCCGCTCCGACGCCGTCCGTACTTTCAAGCCTTCCTGCGCCGGATATGTGCAGGATGAAACAAGTTTGGCTCTGGGACCCTCACCGATTTCCACCACGCACAATCTGCATGCGCCGTATGGTGTAAGTCCGTCCATATGGCACAGGGTGGGTATCGGGAATCCGAGATGCCGGGCGGCTTCGAGTAATGTCGTGCCCTCTTCAACCTGAACATCAAGTCCGTTTATTGTCAGAGTAATCATGTCGATTTACCACCTGCTGCTGATACTTCAGTTTCCTCTTCTTCACTCTGCGTGAATTCAAGGTCGCAACGCAGACATCGACAAGCCTCCCGCTGCGCATCTTCAGCAGAAATAACCTTATCAACCTCGTTGAAATTGCCCGCTCGTGATTCAACAGGAATCATAGGGATTTCGACTCTCGGGATTCCTTCATCGGCTTCTTCTTCGCTTATCTCGACAGGCTCGATGAAGAAATCAGGAAGTTTAACCTCAGGAGTCTGCCACAGGTCCTCACCGCGCAGATACCGGTCGATCACCACAGCCGCCTTTTTTCCGGCAGCGACAGCTTCGATGACAGTATTGGAACCTGTCACTATATCGCCACCGGCAAACACTCCCTCTCTGCTTGTGGATAATGTGTCCCGATCAACCATAAGTGCGCCGCCGGAATCCGCCGCTATACCCATCTCGCGAAGAGATTCGGTATCCGGCTGTTCGCCGATGCCGACAACCAGGCTGTCAAGGGGGATTGTGAATTCACTGCCCTCTATCGGAACAGGTCTGCGGCGACCGCTGTCGTCGATATCACCCAGTTCATTTTCGATGCACTCGATTCCGGTAAGTTTGCCTTTCTCCACAATAATCCTGACCGGCGAAACCAGTGTTTTTATTTCGATTCCTTCCTCGATAGCAGCTTCGATTTCCTCTTCGTATGCAGGCATTTCCTGGCGGGTACGGCGGTAGAGAATTGTGACCTTTTCGACACCATTTTGTCGAAGTGCGACTCTGGCCGCGTCTACTGCAGAGTTACCCCCGCCGATAATCCCGACATGCCCCCCGGTCAGTGACTCGCCTCTCAGGTTATAAGCCTTCAGGAATTGAATGGATGGATAGATGCCCGGAGAATCCTCATTATCGAGTCTTAACCGCCTGGTTTTATGAGCGCCTGTCGATAGAAAAACAGCCTCGAAACCATCCTCGAACAGGCTGTCGAGAGTAATGTCACGGCCCAGAGCTGTGTTGCATTTAAGCGTAACGTTATCATCGATGAGAGCGTCAATTTCTTTTTTCAATATGTCTCTGGGGAGACGATATTCCGGTATGGCGCACACAAGCATGCCGCCCGGCCTGTCCTCGGCTTCAAAGATTGTAACTTTATAGCCGGACAATGAGAGATGGTGCGCCGATGCAAGACCCGCAGGACCGGCGCCGATAACCGCGACCTTCGACGCATCCTTACCAGCTTTCGCCGATCTTTCAGGTTTGTAGACAGATGGATCGATGCTGTCCACTACAAAGCGTTTCAATGCTCTTATGGCAACCGGGGCTTCTTCGCCCGATGTTCCAAGGCGGCATTTCGATTCGCATGGATGATTGCAGACCCTCGCGCAGACGGACGGGAACGGGTTCGGCTCCCTGATTACCTTGTAGGCTTCTTCATACTCGCCTTTCTCAATGAGCGCGATATAACGCCATGCTTCGGTTCCGACCGGACAGGCGTTCTGGCACGGAGCGCCGACCAGCTCGGAACATACTCCAGCCGGGCAGCGCTTGTTAACGATGTGCTCGATGTATTCATCCCGGTAATATTGAATGGTCGAAAGTACCGGATTCGATGCAGTCTGTCCAAGCCCGCACATTGTTGTGTCCTTAACAACCACAGCAAGTTCTTCCAGAAGGTCGAGCTGTTCCAGTGTTCCTATACCTTTAGTTATGTCATCGAGGATCTCATACATACGCTGAGTTCCCATCCGACATGTGAAGCATTTCCCGCACGATTCGCCTTTCAGGAAATTCATGAAATACTTGGCGAGATCGACCATGCACGTGTTCTCGTCCATGACGATCATGCCGCCGGACCCCATGATCGAGCCTGCCTTTGCAAGGCTGTCGTAATCTATCGGCAGGTCGAATTTGCTGGCTGGTATACATCCTCCGGATGGTCCGCCGGTTTGTACCGCTTTTATCTTTTCATTACTGGAAGAACCGCCGCCTATGTCATAGACGATCTCCCTGATCGTGATGCCCATCGGCACTTCAACCAGGCCGGTGTTTTTTATCTTTCCAACGAGACTGAATATTTTGGTTCCCGAGTTTCCTTCCGTACCGACCTTGTCGTACTCAGCCGCGCCGTGGTCGATTATGATCGGAATATTTGCCCAGGTTTCAACGTTATTGATAGCCGTGGGTTTTCCATAGATACCTTTTTCAATTGGAAACGGTGGACGCTGGCGTGGCTCGCCCATTTTTCCCTCGACGGATTTTATCAGGGCCGTTTCCTCTCCACATACAAAAGCGCCGGCGCCTCTTACGATCTCGATATCGAAAGAAAAGTCGGTTCCCAGGATATTTTCACCGAGCAGCCCAAGATCCCTGGCCTGGTTCAATGCAATAATCAGATGTTTGATAGCGAGGGGGTATTCGTTGCGAACATAGACAATACCATCAGTGGCACCAGTGGCGTAAGCGCCGATGATCATACCCTCGATGATGCCGTGCGGGTTGCCTTCGAGGAGGCTTCTGTCCATATACGCGCCGGGATCTCCCTCATCGGCATTGCACACGAGGTATTTACCGGTCTCACCCGACTGCTTTGCCAGCAGTTCCCATTTGAATCCGGTTGGGAAACCAGCGCCGCCGCGTCCGCGAAGACCCGACGCCTTGACCTCTTCCACCACCTGCTCAGGTGTCATTTTTGACAGGATTTTTTCAACGGCTCTGTACCCGCCATTGGCAATGTAATCATAGATACGGATCGGATCAATCTTCTGGTTTGTACTGAAAATGGTTCGTTTCTGTTTTTTGAAAAAAGGAATGTCATCCTGTTTGTAATATTTTTCCCCGGTTTTCGTGTCTGTGTACAAGAGCTCTTCGATGTATTCGCCCGCAATCACAGCATCGATAATTCTGGGAACATCCTTCGGCGATACCTGATGGTAAAAAGCATGCTGCGGTTCAGTCAGAATGAACGGGCCCATCTCGCAGAACCCATGGCATCCGGTGACTCTGAGAGCAACCTTATCCAGTAAACGCCTGCCCAGAATATGTCTTTTTGCCGCTCGGATAATGTCATTCGATCCACTTGCCTGGCACGCGGTTCCACCGCAAACAACTATGCGCGGCTTGGATTCGTCCTGATCTCCGACGATTATCTCGCGTAAATCTTTAAGTTCCTCGATTGAAGATAATTTCGACATCCAAATCCTCCAGACTGTTTACCGAAACCCAGCCGGTGGGTATGTTCTCAACTCTACCCGAGATCCAGCATATGTCCCGAGCATCCTCGTCGTGAGCAGATCTGCACTATCCCTCCTCCACGCACAAGCATGGGCACCATCGGAGCATTGCATGTCGGGCAAGTTGAAGCTCCAATAAGTTCCGCATGGCAATGCGGGCAGAAAAAGTGAACAACTGTATCCATCGGGATTTCATGCTCTGAAAAAACCTTGGGGCTGCCATACATGGATGACAATTCAATCCATCCATGATTGCGTCCGAAAGAGACTGTTAATCGTATCGATGGGTAATCATCAATAATGTGATCCGGATCCATCAGGCTGTGGTTACATCGTGGACAACTGACCTCAACAGGAAAGATGTGATAATCCTGCTCAATCCCGACCGCATCGAAACCCTTAAGCGCCTGTTCAATAATATGTTTAACCTTTGATTTTCTGACTTTCGGGAAATAATGACCATCAATAACAACAACAGGTCCAAGCGCGCATGCCCCAAGACAGGCTACTGTCTCTAAAGTAAATTCCTTGTCAGGAGTCGTATCGCCTGCCTTGATGCCCAACTGATTCTCGAATTCCCTGACTATTACCTGCCCACCCCGGACATGACAGGCCGTGCCAAGACAGGCGCAGATGAGATGCTTCCCCCTGGGTTTCAGGCTGAAAGCTTTATAGAATGTTGCCACGCCGTAGATATCGACCAGGGGAATATTTTTCGCTTCGGCAACCATCTTCAGGGCTTCTTCCGGAAGGTAGCTGAAACTTGCCTGTATGTCTTCAAGGATGGAAATCAGACCGTTTCCTTCCCTGCCGTGTTTATCAAGAATATCCTGGACAATATCTGGATTCATAATTCACTATCCTTGCTTGAGGATATTATTCAATAAATCTGATTAAGACCTGCCAGCCTGTATCAGCAGTACTCCTCGCAGTGCCATACTCCGCATTCCGTGTTTGCATGCATGCAGGTTTCCCGGTTTTCACA
This sequence comes from uncultured bacterium, assembly GCA_965370205.1. Taxonomy (GTDB): domain Bacteria; phylum JAJVIF01; class JAJVIF01; order JAPKYR01; family JAPKYR01; genus CBDUUJ01. The sequence continues at coordinate 1,075 of CBDUUJ010000136.1, read as the reverse complement.
ATTGACACAGAGACCTTTCTGAGTCTTCGTATCCTGCGGAACCTGCGCCGGTTTCGCTGCCTGAGGGCAAACTCCTGCCTGATGTTCATACTCTTCACAGTAATGTGTTGGATATCCCGCTGTTCTGTGAATACAATAGGGAGATGCGGCGCATGTGGAGCACAGATCCTGAGACTGTTCCCGGGGCTTGATTTCAAGCACATTCTTTTCCCTGGAATCTCGCGCTTTCTTCGTCTCTGTGGCTTTCTTTTTCTTTACACTTGCTTCTGACATCAATTGCCTCCTTTCAAGGGTTTTTACTTGCTGAATTCCATTCGAAACCCAGCCGCAGACATTACCTTCCAAATATTGTGCCAATAACGACAGGGAGTCCGAAAAAAGCCTAAATTAAGTGAAAAATTTCACAAAAGTCTGATTTATTAGTTAAATCGCGATAAAAACACAGAAAAATCGCTATATTACTGGCATTCAAAGAGGGGGAAAATCAGACCGAATCTGAGGAAACTTGAATCGGCGGGGAATTTCTCCCCACCCGATGCCGCTACTATTGATCGGGCAGGTTATGAGTTTTGAGCTTCTCTCTGAGCGTTTTTCGGTCGATCCCAAGTATTTTGGCAGCCTGGGTTTTATTCCCGTCAACACTGGCAAGCACGTTGCGAATATACTCGGCCTCGACTTCAGCAAGGCTTCTATCGAGTCCGCCAGTGCTGTTTACAGAGAAACGCATCAGGGAAGGAAAATCGGGAACATCAATCACATTCCCATCAATCATGACAACAAGCTGCTGGATCAGGTTCTGAAGCTCACGGACATTCCCGGGCCAGGAGTAGTTCATCAGGGCACGCAAGGCATCGTCGCTATATGATGGCGGCGTCCTGCTCGACTCCTCGGAGAATTTCCTGGTGAAATGATTAACCAGAACAAGGATATCTTCTTTTCTCTCCCTGAGTGGAGGTATGGCAATATTGACGACATTCAGCCTGTAGTACAGATCCTCCCGAAACGGGCCGTTTTCGACCAGCTTCAGGAGATCCTTATTGGTTGCCGCCAGGATTCTTACATCAACCTTACGAGG
>CBDUUJ010000135.1:0-7181 GCA_965370205.1 uncultured bacterium | reverse complement strand
CCGTCCACAAGCGATCCATGGTAGGTCGTGAATGCTCCTATGACCATCCCCTGGAATGCCTCAGGAATCTGAATATCCTCGTTAAATGTGAGTGTTCCATCCGGATCGATATCCCAGGAGTAAATTTCGCCGTATTCAGCCCATGGATCGGGGAATGAATAGGTCGCGCGGATTGCGTAGATGCGGTCCATTGTGTAGGAGACCGCGAGATCCCACATCTGGTTGTTCCCGGGGAACTGGTCGGTTATATCGAATTCATGATCGGGAACTTCGATGTAGTACGGCGCTTCCTCCTGATAGACGTAATGCTGAAGGCGGCTCAATTTACTATCATCCTTCCAGGTGGCGATCCACAAATCGCCGTTTTCGTCTGTATCGATCGCGTTCACTTCTCGAAGTGAGCCGACCGAAATCGTTGTCAGGTAGGAACCATCGACATCGTAGACCTTGAACAGGCTCGGGTCCAGGACTTCATCTTTGTTCATCATCGACATGATGACACGACCGGATAAGTCGCAGACATCCATTGAATACGCATAGTCATTATCGTTGTATACTCCCTGCAGAGTGATATAGGGGAAACCGGTCCATGGAGTCGGAGCAGACGTATCATATGCGCGGATCTCGCCTGGGTTGTTCTGAAGGAGCAGATAACCTGCGTATTCACCGACAGTCTGGTAGGCGCAATCCATTCGTAAATAGTAATCCGGGTAGCCGTCGGTAATCTGGAAGGTATCAAACTGGCTGTGAACCCCGGTCGGGCATCCTTCCACATACACTTCAAACGGTTCCGAGTCGGTGAAAAGCCCACCCGAATCGACAGCCCGCGCGATCACATTATGGAATCCCTTTGTCGTGAAATTCAGGACGGCTTCAAGATTTGTGTCATCGCCGTCGATGTCATCATCGAAATCGAGATCGCCGTCATTGTCCCAGAGAATTGTCAGATTCGTGCCGTCCTCTGGGTCGGTGGCATAGCTGAGCGTGTAGGCTCCATCCTCGCCTTCAAACAGGTAGTCCGGACCGTCGATCACTCCGACCTCCGGAGGCTGATTCTCCTGCGGACCTATCGCTGAAATCTGAGCTTCATAAATCAGGAAAGCCGCAAGCTGGGCATAGTCCGGATATTCAAATCCGGATACGCCGGGAAGATCGGGAGCGTAGTCGGTCGGATGAGCGCTGAAAATACTCAGGAGTATCTCCTGGTTATGGACACTTATGGGTGTAACATCAGGGATTATCGTCGTGAAAATACGGGAATAGTCCGACGAGCCGGGCTGCGCGACATCCAGCGGAACTTCAATCGATCCGGCAAAGAGAGTCGGCGATTCAAGCCGGATGCCGGCTATTTCATCTTCCGCAATCGATGCGGTTGCGAGTCCCCAGTCGAAAACCTCTATATCGAGTATCAGGTCGCCACCGTATGTGCTCTCATTCTCAAAATATGCAGTAGATCCGGCATCAATCACATCGATCATGAAAGCCTCGGAAATATTCGCGGAGATCGGAAAAACATCGACTGGATATTCCGGGTCATCATCCAATATCGGACCGGCATAGCTCGCGGTGACAGCGTAGTTGAAATGGAAATCGGGAGATCCGCCATCCGTAGGGAACTGGATTTCGTAGCGTCGCGAGTTTACGCCATCCTGGACGCTGAATGTTCCATGTGTATCGAAATCAAGATCGATAATCGGAGTGTCGGCTTCGAGGGAATCAGCGAAATATTTATATCCATTGATGGTTCCCGACGCGTAATAATCGCCGGGAGCCAATAAACCCTGTGTGTAACCGAAAATTGTATCGAAGGATGTAAATTCAGTCGGATTCCACCAGCGTGTGTATCCATCGGCATTGACAAGCCTCAGCTCACCAAGCGCAGGCCACAATTCACCGGGACCATCGCCGGCATAAGTGGAATTACCCATCACAATGCCGAGCACATCGAAACCTCTGAATTTGTTGTATCCGGGAAATGGATGCTGCACGGTTACGTCGCAGACAACGTATCCATTCGGAAAATCGCTGGCTCCCGTGTCCAACTGTATTGCAAGTAAATGAACCGGAGCTATCGGGGGCTGCAGGAATTGGGTCACATTGGCCTGGAAAGCGGTTCCCCTGAGAGGAGTGATTTTGAACTCTCCGGATGCGCGATCGAAATTCACATCCCAAAGTCCCCAGAGCACCTGGCAGTTATGTCCGGGTGATGAAATCGGGGTGAATGGGTCATCATTGATCGATGGAGACAGAAACTGCGTGGGATTATCACCTGACGAGCAACTGGTGTATAGAAACAGACATAGCATTGACAATATGATATAAAAGTGTCGATTGATCATGCTGAACCTCCCTGGAACATATACATTCTATCAATTTAGATGGCAGATTTCCTGAAAATCGTAAGCATTTCAGGCTACCACATCAATGCATGATATTTGATTATTTCTTTCAATACAGGCACTCATTGCATTTTCCAATATATCGAGTAAAATATTTAAAGGGACAGGAGGCATAATTGGACTCACCGGTCGAGAAACATCAGGTAATTTTTCTTAATCCTGACCTGGCGGGGATATACACCGCATTCCTTTCCCATCGTGCCGGTGCACGAGTATCTGTCATCGATGAATTGAAGAAACTGGATGGCGATATCGGGAAATATCCCCCCGCATTCCCATCAGCGGGTACTTTCCATCCGTACGATGTCGACACAATGGCTACCGAGGCCGGATTTCCTCCCCCGGTATGGGAACGGGTTCCGCGCCTGAACCTGCATGTACTCGATCGAAAGGTGGTCCTTGATTCGGATGCCGGTCCGGGAGGATTGCTTCTTGCGATCGCTAAAGTATTTCCCTATGGAAAGAGCGTATGGTCCGAATGGCTCCAGCTTCACATGAAGAAAGCGGAGGTCCTGCTCCGTCGCAGGGACCAGAGCCGGATGGGGAAATTCAAGCGGATTGATATGACTGTCGCGCTTTCGCTGCAGAATCTGAAGCTTCCGGAACCCGATCCGCTTTTAGTCTTTTTCGACATGCTTTCGATCCTCGTTGTCGGGCGCGGGATCGTTCAACTCGATATCCGCGACTTTCCCCTGGTTCTTGCGGGATTTTTAACAGGCTGGCACATGCCTGCACGTGACGAGAAAGACTGGCGAATAATTTTGAGAAACAGGCTCCGGAAGGAGAAAGTCAACTGGCACGAAGTTGATTCGGTCACATCCATACAGGCTTTCAGTAAGCATTTGAATATTATCAGGTGCGGGGACAAACTTATTCAAACCGCTCAGATACTTGTCGTTCCCGAGGGTGACCGCTACCATCATCCTGCTGTCGAAGGAGAATCCGGCTCGATAAAATGGGAAAACTGGTATGGAAACGCCGCCGGGCACTCCGAGAAGAAACCCGTTCTCGGCCTGGCTCGCCCCAGCGATAAACGCCCGCCCATAAACGATAATTTCGTCACATATCACATTCGTCCCGATGAGAACAACATATTCACCGTATCGGCTCCCGTTGAGGAGCGATACATCAAGGGGGGCGAGGATCGTATCTCATCAATGGCCAAGCGTATCCGGTTCATACTCAGACAGCGTCTCAAATGGCAGCTTGATGAGTTTATGAACATCGCCAGTATACCTGCGTCGGGACCGAAGGTTATCCTCCCTGGTACCGCGCCATCGATGAGCTATCCTGAGGGACCGCTTTGGGGCGATGATGTCTTCACCCGCTTAAAAGCCGCCAACCGTCTGAGCAGAAGGCTTATGGAAAGGCTGAAATAAAATACCCGGCAGTTTGAACCTTTTCCGGTTTCCCTGGGGTATAATCAGATAGGTATTAAAATAATAAAACTCAAAAATAAGTTGAGCGCTGAATCACCCACAAGCTACGTTCGGCTTTCGCCTCACTTCGCTTGTGGGCGGCACCCGCTTTGAGGTTATTCATATGCGAATTCCATATCTCCTGTTTTTTGCCATAATTGGACTCCTTGCTCTCCAGTTCCATTCTGTCGCACAGGAGGAACTGCCCGTCTCATCCAGCAGCAAACTGGACTTCATTGTGGCTTTCAGCGATCTGGAACTTGCCTTCGAGTCCTGGGATGAAAACAAAGCTCCCGATACAGTCCGGCTTGTGGCATATCGGGTGGCATCGGGATTTCTGGCGGGCATTCAGTTCCATTACGAGCGTAACCGGGACAGGCTGACCATCCACGAGCAGATTGAGAATGTCCCCGATGAAATGGAGTACAACGGGTACAGGAATCCGGTTTCAGGAGTGTATCTCTTCGACTACACGATATGGGTGCCGTCATCCGTATATACATCGAGCCGCAGAGGACATAGTTACGAGGGTCACGGGGTCAGCAATCTTGAATCGCCGGTGTCCGCGAGGAGGGAGGCCAGGAGCAATGCGCTGGAGGAAGTTGCCAGGGCAGCCATGCGAAGCGAATACACGGACTCCAACAGGTTGATCCCCGGAATGCTCGACGGCAGAATCACCTGGTATGAGATCATGCGGGATGATGTCGATCCGGAAAGCGGCGATTATGTCTTCGATATCAGGGCATGGGTTTCATTTGAAGAGAGGTAGCAGGCTTAATGATTGACCGCGACGTTCTATCCTCAATCCTTTCCCCGAAAAACTGGATAATCGAGCATCTGGAATCAATCGACTCGACCAACGCCGAGCTTTACCGCCGTTACAGGAATAGCGATAAGGCGGACCGCATCGTTTTATGGGCTGAAGAACAAACAGTGGGTCGCGGACGATTGAAACGTAAATGGTTCTCGGTTCCCCATGCGGATATCACCGCCTCAGTATGCTTTCCGGCGCCGGTTCACCCATCGGATATTCCAAAACTGTCACTCTGCGCGGGTCTGGCGCTTGTGAAAATTCTCAGGGATGAGTTCGGGCTTGAGTCACAGATGCGGTGGCCCAATGACATTCTGACAGTCAATGGGAAACTCGCCGGAATTCTGTCCGCGTACCTGTCGACACCCAACGCAGTCATCTGCGGAATCGGGATAAACGTTAATTCCCGACCGGATGATATCGTTCTGGATAAATACGGCAAAAGAACTACACTCCTTCACGAGCTGGGGCGGGAAGTATCCCGTGAATCAGTACTCGGCCTTTGGCTGCCTGCATTTGAAAAATTCTGGTGCCTTGCGGACGGGAATAGAATCGAGGAACTGAGAGTTGTATTCGATTCAGTGAATTTCTACTCGGATCGCACGCTGAAAATCCTTCCCGGTGCCGGGATGGACCGTGAAAGTGTCGATAATGTTGAGGAATTGAAAGGAACAGCATGCGGACTTGACCCGTCAGGCGCTCTTCAGGTCAGGTTAAATAACGGCGAGATGTACTCAGTGAGTGTTGAGGATGTGTTGGTTCCTCTTTAGGATATGGGGACTAGGATATGGGGACAGGCACCCGTTTTTGGCTTCCAGAAATATCGGGGAATTGAGTGGTTTTATAAGCCAAAAACGTGTGCCTGTCCCCGGTGTTTAGTGTCCCCGGTGTTTATCAGCCCCTCCACTGGACACACACCACGCATAGCCGATATATTTACTATGCGCTTTTGATAAGGGCATATTGTGTGCATGCCTGAAAAGTAAATACAATGCTGATTCGTGCAAGTCATCGCAAACGACCAAGGTTCATTGAACCGTCCCTCCAGCCTCGTCACTGGACAATTGTCGTTGCCGATGCAGTATCCGACGCGATATCGGCGGTTTGGCTTCCCGTCATGATCTTTATTGTTCCCCTGCTCTGCTACCTTCCGGTGCTGGGCTTGGGATTTGTGTCCGATGATTTTTTCTACCATGCGGCGTTCACCTGGGATTTCAATGATGTTATCGAAAAGCTTGCCCTGATTCATTCAGGCGAGCTTGAATTTCCCTTCTTTCGACCCCTGGCAATAGCGTCATTCAGACTGGACTATATGATCCGGGGCGCCGATCCGATCGGATTCCACCTGACAAATCTGATCCTGCACTCGGTTAACGCGGTTCTTCTATATCACCTTGTTCGATACCTGGGAATGAAAAAAATGGGTGCGGCGGTCTGCGCGTTATTTTTCGGGCTTTATCCTGCCGGTCCCGAGGCTGTCACCTGGATAAGCGGACGGTTCGACCTTCTCGCGATGCTTTTTCTCCTTATCGCATACATCGCCTGGTGCGCCGCTCGTCTGAGAAATGAAACATGGTGGATGATCCCATCCGTGATTGCATTTTTTTTCGCTATGCTTTCCAAGGAGAATGCCGTCGCCGGATTGCTTGTATTGCCGCTTATCGACTGGATGCTTCACGAGAAAACCCGCCATGAATGGAATCATGGTGTCGGCTGGCACTGGAAATGGTACATCGTTTTCTTCGCTTTAGTGGTTTCATTCATAGGATTCAGACTCTGGCTGTTTGGGGATCTCGGCGGATATCCTTCAGAACACAGCAGAAGCGCATTTTTCGCAGCTCAGTGGCCGGATATCTGGAATAATTTCGTCAAAGGCGATCTCTGGATGCTTATCACGCCTGTCAGCCGGATTCTCTGGACTGAATGGCCGATTGCCTTACAGACAGCATTCACTGCTGTGGGCGCTCTTACGGGACTTGCGCTTATCGGTGTACTTGTGCAATTCAGTATCAGGGCGAAAATGACAGATGAGGGTCCACTGGTCCGGATTATCTCAGGGGTTTTATGGGCTGTCGTCTTTCTTCTGCCCGTTGCCACACTTGATGGTGTGAAGGGGTCGCTTGATTACTCCCGTTTTCTGTATATACCTGCGGCAGGTCTGGCGATGTGGATCGGTCTTGCGGCGGATTACGGTTTTCGAAACAGCAAGCTCCTGAGATGGGCTTCCATTGTGCTTATTCTTGCCCTGCTTCTGCTTTCCGGTACGGCGGTTCGGAGGCATAACGCCGCGTGGCTTCATGCCGGAGAGATCGCAGGACGTATCCACGCAGCCATGGCAACCCACACTGTCTCCATTCCCGACGGTTCCACAATATTTCTGGTCAATTACCCGTGGCTGTATAAAGGCGCACACTGCGCACCTGTTAAATATGAGGGATATATCGAATTCCGGGACGGGGCCACGGGTATCGAGACAGAGATAAAAAGAATGCCGTCCGAGGATGTGCCCGTCTGGTGGGAAGGGATAAAACAGAACTGGAACAAACCCGGGAT
>CBDUUJ010000134.1:0-7193 GCA_965370205.1 uncultured bacterium | reverse complement strand
CGCCGATTTCCACATCGATGTCACTACATGGCTCGAACCTCCCGCATGTGAGGACTGCATCCAGATAATTATCACCGCATATGACCCGGTCGAGCGCATCGCCGATGTGACAATGATCCTTAAAAATCCGACCGAGCTGACCGGCTACGATGTCAAGGCGATCATTTCAGATTACGACACGAAGGAATTCCTATCTCCCGACGCGTACGCGGATTTCTACACCGATGGATTTACATGGGACCCGTACTATTTATTCGCGACCGACGAGGAAAATCACGCGTTCGTCGGGGAGGCAAGTCACGCGGTAGGTTTCCAGGTTTATTTTCCATTCGGCGCGACCCCGAACGCGACTGTGACAGTCGACGCGTCGTGGCCCGATCCGCAGGCGGAACCGTGGAGAATCGACAATATTGTTGTCGCGGGACCTCTTCAGAACGACAATTATCATCACATCGCGTTTACGTGCCATATCCGCGACCATTACGACGATGTCCAGGTCGTGATAGCTGATATCACTCCAGTCGGCCCCGATAATGCCGCGATGGGGGATGATTCCTTCCATAAGGATTATCTTCCGGGTGACGGAATCTGGGGGCTTGATAATATTAAAACCACAACATTTCCCGGAACATACGAGGTCTGGATCAGGGCGCGCAGCAACGGAAGCCCCAGTTACACATACCAGAAACTTGAGCTTGAGGTGATCTATCCGCTTCTCAATCCGCCGCCTCTCTACATTGTGAGCATGATGCACGCGGAGGAGTCGGAAATTTATCTCAATGAGGAAATATATCTGGGATATTCCGAAACCCTTCGCGGACTGATGCAGGTGTTCGATAATCATGAGGCGAAAATCGCGTTTCAGCCGGACTGGACGTTCATCCAGGGAACGATAAATTTCGACCCGACTTTTTTCAGTGATTTCCAGACGAGCGGACACGGGATCGATACTCACGCGCATGAGACGGTGTACGATCTTGGAGAGGTGCACGATCTTCTGGATGATGCAGGAGTTCTGGACACGATAATCGCGAACGGCGGATTCAATCAGACCTGGGGCGATGACGGTAACTGGGCGGCATATATCGCGCACTTTATCACAGGAGGCACCACAGGCGGGAAGCAGATGTTCCAGGCTGTTGTTGCCTATAAAGACCCGGCCAGCCAATCCCATGACAGCCTCTACACACCGATCCGTCCGAGCACTACAGGCGACTGGATGATCCACGATCCGGAGGGTCCGCTGGTTTATATTCCAGGTGCTCCGAATGTGGACCTGACGGGCTCACATCCACACTTCTTTGAGCTTCTGCCTAATGCCGTTGATTACGCTATCGCGGGAGTTATTCCGGACCGTGTGAACTGCTTCTACTGGCACGATCCTGCCGGGCAGTACAATGGTTCGCCATTATCGCTGGCGCGTCTGGATTTCTGGGACTTATTGCTGAGCGACTACTTTGATAAAAAAGTAGATGACGGCGATGTGGTCTGGGCCAACTTCAACGAGATATACCAGGTTTATATCGACTGGGAAGCGGATAACGGGGATTGAAAAAATCCGGCTTTGATCATCCGTTGTTACTCCTAAAATAACTTTCGATTGATTGTCGACCTTACATCTCCTCGATCTCATACAGCTCCCTGTACACTCCCGGACGGTTCATCAGTTCGTTATGTGTTCCGCGATCGGCGATCTTCCCGTCTTTCAGAACGATAATTTCGCTCGCATTCCGGATGGTCGTCAGCCTGTGAGCGATCACAAATGTTGTGCGCCCCTCCATCAGCTTCTCCAATGCAACCTGCACGATTTTTTCGCTTTCGGTATCGAGATTCGAGGTGGCCTCATCGAGGATAAGAATTCTCGGGTCCTTGAGAATCGCCCTCGCGATGCTTATCCGCTGACGCTGCCCGCCGGAAAGTTTTGTGCCGCGTTCTCCGACGATGGTGTCGTACTTATTTTCAAGCTCCATGATGAAGTCATGAGCGTTTGCGGATCTTGCGGCCTGCTTGATCTCATCGTCAGTTGCGTCAAGTTTCCCATAGGCGATGTTCTCTCTGACCGTGCCGTGGAACAGAATTGTTTCCTGCGGGACAATGCCCAGTTGATCTCTTAGGCTCGATGTCTTCAGGTCGCGCACATCGTGCCCGTCCACAAGCACCCGGCCATGACTAGCGTCATAAAATCTTGGAATCAGTTTCGCAAGCGAGGATTTGCCCGCGCCGGACGGTCCGACGAACGCGACGACACCGCCGGGGTCGGCTTTCACACTGATATTTTTCAGCACGTAGTCACCGGTGCTGTACGCGAAACTCACATCATCGAATTCCACGCGACCATCGCAGCGATCCAGTTCGATCGCATCGGGTTTATCCTTTACCGACGGCTCGATGTTCAGGAAGCCGAAGATCCTGTCGGACGCGGCGAGTGTGTCCTGGAATGCCATGTAGGTCCGTCCGAGTTTGTTCGCCTCGTCGTTGGTCTTGTGAAGAAGCGCGATGATCATCACGAGCTGCCCTGCTGTGATCCCCCCGGCATCGACTCCAAGCCCGACAAGGTATGATCCATAGAGGAGAAGCATGCCGAGACCAACCGCTCCTGCGAGCATCAGGAGAGGAACCATGACAGCCTCGATCAGCGCGCGAAGCATTTCAGCATCGTATGCTCCCCGGTTCACTTTACGGAATTTTTCGATTTCAAAAAGCTCATTCGCGAATGAGCGGACAACCTGTATCGCCGAGATGCTTTCCTGCAGTTCGCCCGACACATCCGCAAGCGTTTCCTGCACTTTTAAAGCGGCTTTTCTTATCCGTTCCGCGCCTGCCTGCACGATAATGACCACAATCGGGATTACAAACAACCCGGCGAGCATCAGTTTCCAGCTCGCGATGAACATCATGACCAGGAACGTCACAATTGCGAACGGTCCCCGTATCAGCTTGGGAAGCTGTTTCCCGGCGAACTCGCGGATTCGGAGAACATCGGTCGTGACCCAGCTCATTATCAGACCGGTTTTTTGCGACTCAAAGAAATCCAGCCCGAGTTTCTGCAGATGTTTGTAGATCGACTGCCTCAGGTCCATTATCAGCCACTGGCCGATACGGTTTGTGAGGAGCAGTTCCGCCCCTTTCTGGATGCCCTGACCGAAGAGAATGAAAATGACAACGATGACAATAATACGGGCGGTCTGGAACGCGCCGGACGGGTCCGCGGCGATGACCCCGTCGGTGAACTGCTTTACCATCCAGTACAAACCCGCGTCGAGAGCAATCCCAAACGCAATGACAACACACCAGAGCACGACGTGGGACTTCTGATCCTTCAGGCGTTCGAGCAGCAATCGCGCGGTTTTACTGCGGTCGAACTCGATTGGAGATTTTTGGTTGTTAACAGTCATTTAATTCTGAAATAACAATTATTTAATTCTGAAATAACAATTATTTAATTCTGTAATACCAGTTATTTATTATTGTATTGTCAGCTTCAAGCTGACTGTTGAAAAAATAAGTTTTTTCCGGTACCCCACCCTTTAGGGTGGGTGGAAGGCACATGAAATCTGGAATCGCCCACCCTAAAGGGTGGGGTACCGGAGTATTTTCCATTTTTTCAACAGTCCCTTCCAATTGGCAATCACATCTTCGGCGGACTCCCGGTCAACGGTTTCTTCCTGATCCATCCACGCTCGTAAAAATACCACAGCATCCTCTCGAACGATTCTCTTATCGGTCGATACGTCAAGCCAAGCTCACTCACGGCTTTCTCGGCGGTGTAATACGGCGGAAGCGCAGTCATCATCGCGCCGCCTCTCGTGAGTACCGGCGTTTTTTTCGTGACAGCATTCGACCACCATTCCATCAACCCTCCGGCAAACATCGCCATACCCTTCGACACCTTCATCTTAATTTTCGGAATCCCGCATATCTCCGACGTGAGATCGAACAGCTCCTTCAGGGTCATGTTTTTATTAATCAGAATATACCCCTCGCCGATCCGACCCTTCTCATACGCCAGCAGATGCCCCTCGCCGCAGTCATCGACATCAATCACACTGAACCCGCCATCGTAATAAACCGGAACTTTCCCGTTGATGAAATCGATGTACATCTGACCTGTCGGGGTCGGTTTGATATCCCCCCATCCGACCGGCGCTCCGGGATATGTGATGACAATCGGCGCGCCGTCGCCAATAAATTCCCGCGCGACCATGTGCGCGAGATGTTTCGACTTTACATACGGGTCCCCGGTAAATCCAAGATTCCATTCGACAGTTTCATCGGATGGCTTCCCATCCTCGCGATACCCGATCGCCGCTACCGACGATGTATAAACGAATTTCTCGACACCCGCATCGAGCGCGGCACGGATCATCGCGCGTGTGCCCTCGACATTGGTTTTGATGAGAAGCTCCTCATCGCGCACCCACATCGAGTACATCGCCGCGAGATGGAAGACCGCATCGACCCCCTCGCATGCTTTCCTGAGCGAATCGGGATCGGTGAGATCGCCTGTCACACGCTCGTAATCGAGATGTCTGACCTGGTCGATATATTTATCCGACCGGATCATGAGCCGGAGGTCCATGCCACGACTCGCAGCAGCATCAGCGACCGCGCGTCCGATGAGTCCGGTCGCACCCGTGATGAGGATTTTAGTCATAGAAAAAACCCCCTGGAAAAATCCAAGGGTGAAAGATTACCATTTTTTACGATTTATCAGAGCCGTGACCGTCAGGGAGCGGTTGAATTTTTTAGATATTTATTCCTAACCGCTCCCTGACAGTCGCGGCTCTGATACAGTTATTCCTCACTATTCCGCTTCACTGCGTCGACCGCATACCGCTGGAGTTAATATGTTGATGACGACTTCTTCCCTTTCATATATTATTCCCGTTTCAGAAATGTAGATATAATTCGGGAGACCTCTCATAGGGTCGTATGACCACGAAAGTGCGCAGGAATCCATTGCCTCGTTCAGGTAAAGGTCTTCGATATCGAGCCAGACATATTCGCCGTTGGTTTCCCATGCGAGATTCTCAGCCTCAACCGCGTCATGCCATGCCTGTCTTACCGATGGAATTTCTGTTGGTTCCAGACTGCAAATAATCTGACTGCTGTCGACCACGTATATTTGCAGATCATCGACTAATTCGGTGGGTATCGCGATTACAAGGAAATCGGATTTGTCGCTGTTCAAAAGCCACAGGAGCCTGTAATTTTCGACCATTGTGTCCGGCGTATAGCCCTCTGCGATAAACATATCGTCCAGAAGGTCCTGGAAAGACGCGAATTCTCCTGTTTCATTTGTTCTCTGGTATGCCTGTTCACATGATCCGATTGATCTTAGTGTGCCGATGGCATGTTTTGTTAATGTGGCAATTTCAAACGCATGCAGGAATTCATCGGTCGTTTCGCAGAATTCCGGGATATATTCAATTGTAGCGTACGCGGTGTCGGTATGTGAAAGATATATATAGCCATGGACAGGTTCCATATAAACGTATAATTTGCTTACAATAAAATCCTCATTATTACCGCTCAGTAGTAATTTTAAAGGATCATACCGACTGGATGATATTCCACAATCGACGAACGCATATTGACCGTTATCATTCCATTCAGTGTCCTCGGCTTCAATGAATAAATCGAAGGTTGACTGGATGTAGCCGATGTCATCAGATGCCGCAATTGCACAAACCCTCTCTCTTGAATCGATCATAAGACCGGATTGTTCCGTACTGCTAAGCGGAAAAGCGATTATCGTGAAATCAGAGCCGTCCTCCGTGACGTACCACTGAGTCTGGAAACAGGCCAGCGATGCCCTGGTGTGCTCCTCCCATGCCACAAATCCTGATGTCTCCAACTCATCGAAATCACCATATTTGCCGGTTTTCTCGAAAAATTCCGCCTCCCATGACGCCATCACTTTCAAGGCATCCGCCCCCATGCCCAGAAGGTCATCCTGCCATGCTACCGCTTCCTCAGCAAGTGCTGCCCCGGGTGCAAGGAGAAGAATGATTGCGATAAAAAAAATAAAACGGTGATGGGGATATTTCATTGCAGGTACCTCCAGATCTGCGATTTATTCCGGAGGAATCATGTCAAGCTCCTCATCCGGCAGAGCCATATAATAAAACCTGATGTCGGACAGATAGATATATTCCGGCTCAGGTTTGAATGTCAGTTCATTGTAATCGATAAACGGCGCGATATAGGCGATCAGGTAAACCTGTCGATCCCCGTTCTGGAACACATTGAACTCCCTCGGCGGATCGTTGGATTCAAGCACTTCCGGCCAGACATATTTCCCGATATCCGCGTAACCCTCTCCCTGTATCTGCATGATATGTTCCCACCCGACAGGCTGGGGCACATCCTCGACCGGGTCGATTTTTAAAAGCTCCTGCCGTGAATCGATCATGAAAGCCTGCAGTTCCGGGGTTTCACTCGGCATGGCGATGATCGCAAAGTCCGATTCGTTCCGGTTGAGGAACCATCCGATGGAATAACCCGGTGCGATCGTATCGGGAGTAAAACTGTAGGCGATGAAACCCGACAGTTGAAGATCGGTCAGAGTGCCGAACTTTCCCGCGCCATAAAAAGACGCATAGGCGATCTGGGCGGAACCGATCGATCTCAAAGTTCCACGGCATTGCCGCACGGACCGTGGTTCATCCCCATTGGAATAACCGGCTGACGCATCGCCTGTTTGTAAAAGAATCACGGGAAGTGCGCTTGCCCGTGAAGCAGAGATGATATGGCCTCCGATAATGAGGATGAGAATCGCGAATGCTACAGGAAAATCGAATCGCCTCAATTGAGCTTTGATCATGTGAAATCTTACCTCCCGATGGACTTAACAGCCTGGCACTATTCTACAGGACGAGTGTCCCCGATCATATAGCTTGCGAGTGACCCGATATACACAAGCGATTCATCAGGGATAAAGCCCTGATCAGGATCCTCATCCATGGACATCAGAATATAACTGGTTTTTTCGGCGGTCAGCCTGACATGCAGCGGTGGATCGTAATTGAGCAAATGGAAACCGCTCAGGTAATCGTATCTGCCCGTGCTGTAGAACATCTCCGATTCCATCGCACGCACGGTCGCCCAGCTTTCATTTGGATCGCCAAAGACCGATGGTGTCAGCAGGATTACCTCCTGGTTTTCCGACAGCATAAAGGTTCTCAGGTAAT
>CBDUUJ010000133.1:0-7202 GCA_965370205.1 uncultured bacterium | reverse complement strand
GCTGACATCTACCAGTGCACTACTGGAATCGTTGTCAGGACGGGTATCTATGTCGATCTTGCCAACGGCTCAACTGGCGGTACCGGAGCCAGGACTGATCCATTCGACACAATCAACAACGGTGTCGCAGGCGCGACATCACCGGCTGACAGCATAATAATGATCCGTGGCGATAACGGAACAGGAGTACAGCAGGTTTATAACGAGCGGGTTGATCTCGTAACCGTTCATGCCGGAATTCATCTTCAGGGTTACAGTGTCGATGCTGCAAACTCCGAGCCACCGGCGTGGCGCGATTACACTCCATCATCTCGATCGGTTGCTGGTGGTCACTTAATGCACGAATGCATATATGGTGTGGACACTGATGGGGTGCAGGTTGATGGCTTCGAGTTTGAGACCATATGGGGGATTGATGGCCCTGATGAATGGCCACGTATGTTTGTGTACCCGATATATTTTGTCGATTCCGACAATGTGAAAATATCTCATATTTACATGCATCATATGCTCGATAACGGATTGATCTTTCCTAATGTTATCAGTTGGAAGCCCGGTCGCGGCATCTGTCTTGAGAACTGCGGCAACGCGGTCGTGACGAATTATCTCTTTCACTATGCCGAAATCGGTTATGATTATTGCTCTGTATATGCCTTTTACGCTCTAGCCGGATGCGACAACATGATGGTTATCAACTGCACCGTTGATGATATAGGGCAATCGCCTCTTACTACCAGAACGGCAGGTGGATTTTACGTTTACAACAGCGATTCACCCCAGTTCAGCAATATCATCGTGACAAGTTTAATGGGCAACTATCTTGGCACCCCAACAGGCATTGCATTCTACGGGTACAGTTTAACCGGCACTCCCGTTGTCGATTACAGCGATGCCTGGGACATCCACTACCTTCGTTTCTCAGGAAATTTGACTGAGGGTACCAACTGTCTCGAACAGAATCCCGCATATTTCAACGGGCACCATCTGAATACCGGTTCACCGTGCATCGATACCGGCGATCCGACGATCCAGGATTACGACGGCGGTCCGAGCGATATGGGCTGCTATGGCGGTCCCGGCGGCGACTGGAATTTTGAGGATTGATGGTTCATTTACACTGTTTTTACACATTTATACAGATTTGGAATCTGCACTCCCTCCGGTATGGAGGGAGTGTTTTTTCAGGTAACTGTTTTTTAAATTATGCCGCTTAGGCTATACTAGACTCTGGTTTGCGAAGCTATTTCAGTCACTTATGTTTTCCGCATTTATTGAAAGCCTGAGACCCAGGCAATGGACGAAGAACCTTCTGGTATTTGCGGCGCTCTTTTTCATACCGGGCGCTCTGCTTATGCCGGAACTGCTCTTTCGCGCGGTCTTTGCATTTTTTCTGTTTTCGTTTGCGGCGGGAGCAGGATACCTGATGAATGACATCAGGGACCGCGAGTACGATCGGAGCCATCCGAGGAAACGGGACCGCCCGATAGCAAGCGGACGGCTTCCCGTTGGAAATGCGGTAACCGGCGCGATTGCTCTTGTGCTGATTGTTTTCGCAGGCGGGTTATGTCTTGACATTACCGAGGTGCATCTTCCCGAAAGCGCAACCGGTCTTTCGGGCATGACATTCCCGTTTCTCTGGACCATAATCGGATACCTGGTTCTCTCGTATGTTTACACGATGTGGTTGAGGAATGTCGCGCATCTGGATGTTCTGTTTCTGGCGGTGGGATTCACGCTGAGAGCGGTAGCGGGCGCGGTCGCAATCAAGGTGATAATTTCTCCCTGGCTTTTGTTGTGCACGGGACTTCTGGCGCTTTATCTCGCGCTCGGGAAACGCCGTCAGGAACTTGTCAGGCTCGCGGTAAACTCAGCGAACGGGGAGGACACCGACCAACCGATCCGTCGCGCGCTGTCGGGATATTCCGTGCCGCTTCTCGATCAGTTGTTGATAATCGCGGCAAGTGTCAGTGTGATGAGCTATTCGCTTTACACGTTTACATCGTCGGGACATCCCGATAACAGGTTGATGCTGACGATTCCATTCGTGATCTATGGGATATTCCGATACCAGGCGCTTATTTTCAATGCGAATGCGGGCGAGGCTCCTGACGAGGTGCTGCTGACTGACCGTCCGCTGATCATCTGTGTTCTGCTGTGGGCGATTGCGGTAGCGATTCTGGTTTTCCAGCCCGGTTATAATGTGCCAGTGTTTGGCGGATGAATTGGGATCACCTACAAGCGAATTGACCTCTCTCCGTTCGGTCAATCCGCTTGTAGGCGCCACCCGGAATTTGGTTAATTAACTTGAGGGTGCCACCCGGGTTTAGTTAATCCGTGAATAGTAAAATATTGATGTGTTTGCGGATAGTATTGGGTCCATTGAAAGAGAAAAAAATATCCCGGTACCCCACCCTTTAGGGTGGGTTATCAGGGAGGCGAAAGGCGAGTGAAGGTTAGAATATCCCACCCTAAAGGGTGGAAAAAAACATTTTTTTTCAACAGTTCCAATATCCCTGGAATTTTTTCACAGTTCGTGAGTTTCTATTGAGCACATGAACACTTTGAGACCTGGACACCTGATGCTTCGAGCATATATCATTTCCCTGATCCTTATCGCAATTCTGGTGGGCATTCTTGCCGACTGGCAGCCTGACACGGCAGCCGAGCTTTATCCTGTGGCGAGTTCCATTGGGTGGGTCGAGGGGCATGGAAGGGCATTGAAGCCGGATTTGATCGGCCAGGGGATTCGTCCGGCGCATGTTGTAAAGATCGGGACGAGCATATTGCCGAGGACGTCTCCCGTGATGATGCTCCATTATTCTGCCGTGTGCAGAATTTACAGGGATGCGGTGGGAAGGTCTCCGGACGGTGCGGATATCCCCAGGCTGTCATGGTGGATTCAGTTCGCTGGAGTTCTTCCGTGGGCGCTTCTGCTTTTCGGGGGGCTGTATCGTCTCGCCGGACTCTGGGGGAAGATCGACGGGATGAAACGGATATGGGCGGTATGGGCGGCGATTGCGGGATCGCTTGCATTCGGGTGGTTTGGCGTCATGTCGCCGTATCTGCCTGTTGCCGCGTTATCGTGCTGGACAGTGGCGCTGGTTTTCGGATCTGAAAAAAGTAAATCGCCCGCTCCGCTGATAATCGCCGGTCTGCTGGCGGGATTATCGGGAGGGTGGCATCCTACCGGATGGGTGTGGATTGTCTGGGGGTTATTTTTTCTCTTTGTGGCATCGTCATCCGGATCTTCTCCATCGAGGCAGACTCTTTCAGCCGTATCATTTGGAATTGCAGCGGCGGTTGGGGTTGTGTTTGTCCTGATTGGCAACTATGTTTTTTTCGGGAATCCGCTTCCGGTGCAGTGGATCGATCTTCAGCCGGTCAGGATGAATATCGGCGAACTTGTGAGTCTCTGCTGGCACAACAGTTTTGGATGGAACGGGATATTCTGGTTAAGTCCGCTTGTCCTGGCGGGATTTTTCGCATTCAGGTGGAAGCCGGATGAAGTTACCGGGGGAGAGATTGGAGTATTTTTAATTGGAGTGATTGCGGTTGTCCTTTTCACATGGGGAATTGCCGATGATGCCCGGTTGACAGGCGAGATTGAAAATATCAGGCCGGAATTCCAGGTGTTGCCTGTGGAGCTGGTCGATGGTGAATTCAAGCTGGTGCAGCTTGGCGCGCAGCAGGGCAGTCAGGAGGAGCGGGAAGCGTATTATGAGCATCTGTATGCAAGGACGGATATTTTTAACTGGTCGGGAGGACGTCCGGCGGGAATTCCGATCTTTTTCCCCGTGGCATGTATGCTGGCGCTTCTGGGATGGTGCCGGCTGGGAGCCGGACGATTCCAGGAAGGCTGGAACTGGGTTGGAGTGCGGATTGGAGGGCTGTTGGGGCTGATAATGAGCCAGGCGCCGTATGGTACGATAACCGACGCTTACATGTATCTCGGCTGGCCTCCGTCATCCGGTCAAATTCCGATTCTGGAGGCGATGCTGGCGGTCGCGATAAAACTTGCCGAACTCTGGCCGTCGGGAGTTGTTACGTTTTAAATAATCCGGGATTATTTTGATTAAATCCAATCAAGACAGGGGAATGAATGGTGATGTTAATTAGTGTTTACAAAAGTGGAGCATAATGGATTTTTTTGACACCGGAGTTTCAGTGCAGTGTTGCATACTGCAACAGTACGTTAATAAAGATTAATACAACGCTTTTTTTTTAACATGATTTTTTCCCGTTGCTTTTGAGTTGAATTCGCTGAAAATGGGCTTGTTTCCGAATGTTACGGCGTCAGATCAATCCCGAAGAGATATGGCAGCCCATGAAAAGCTGTATTTAACGGGGTGAGAGACTCGACAAACAGGTCAGGAACAAGTAACATTATTCATGGATAGTGGGCGTAAAATGCCTGTTGCTCATGGCAGACAGGCAAACAGACTGATGGCATAGGAATTGCACTTTGATACCCGGCTCCAGGTAACTTGAGTTGTGATTTGCTGTAAACGGACATGGAAGTCGGATCAAGTGAGGCAAAAAGCAGGCATGCAACCACATATGACTCTTCATGGAAAACCGGCAGGCGAGCGAGGTGGAGTATTAATTACGGTATTGATCGTTGCAACGGTCTTTGCCGTTCTCGCCTATATCACCCTCCATGTCAGCCTTGTTTCCCTGGAGGCCACGGACACTCACACCTATATGTACAAATCTCAACTGGTTGCGGAGAGCGGAGTTGAATCCGCCGCTGCAAGATTACGGCAGGAGCTTGGAGGTTCCCTTTCCGACCCCGGGTATATCGATCCGTCGTATGCGCTTTCAACGTCCGAAGACATGCTTCGCCAGGACCTGATCGACAGCGAAACAACAACTTCCAGGCAGGTTGACAGTTTCCCGATCACCTACGAGCGCACGGCATGGACGACCACCACGAGCGAATCGACATGGAGTCCGGACACCGACCTGATATCCGGCAGCCATGATGATGCCACATACAGCTATCTTGACGACAGCACATTCAGCGAGGATTATCCGGCCTATGAATTCGGGTCGCACCAGGATACCGGAGCTCTGGTGGTTTTCGGTGTCGGTGAAATTATCGAGCCGGAAGGCGAGCAGACGATTTTCAGTTTTAAACGTGCTGAGTATCCCAACAGTCAGTGGAGCTACGATGTCCGGGAGACGGGTGTGACGGAACCCTCCCGTCTTGGACCGTACCCGCTTATCGAAACCGAGCATCCCTATCCAAGCGAACAGAGTAGGGGCTGGGTGGTCACGTATCAGAAAGACCCGAGGCATCCGGGAAGGAATATCACCGATCTCAAGCTGATGGCCGACATCAGCGTTGTCCAGATTGATGTGGCTGACAGCCTCATAATTTCCCCCTGGCTTGAGTCCAATAATCCGCCGAGATTCGGGGGACTGTTGGATTCACAAGTTATAACCGGTCAGTTCAGAAACGACCTGGATGAGGTTTTCAGTAATAAATTTGACGCAACTACCCTTGCGCTGTATTTCAAATCGGTAGACCCTCCGCCGACTCCGGGATGGAATAACGGGTTCCGTGTCGACGGCATCAGGTACGGGTTCGATTCGGAGAGCACGCTGCCATACTATGAGACGCCGCATCCGTATGACAATATTGTTCCGCCGACAGGCGGCGGTTCCCTGAATATTCAGACCATATATGCGCCTTACCAGACTTCACCTTTGGCCACATCGGCAATCGTGCCGCAGATGAGAATCCAGTTCAGCCCGGAATTCAGTCTTGACTCAAACGACAGTCTGTTTCTTTATAACGCCAGCGATCACGCGCAGGCGATGCCGATTGCCATATACGACGCCTTAGCTTCACCGCCGGCGGATGGATGGACGCCGATTGCAGGCAAAGTTGATGTCGATCTTCCGCTTGGGATCACGATAATGCTCGCCAGGAGTTTCCTGACTGATGTTACACCGGACTACGGCTATAAAGTAATCGCGATGGAATACACCGACCGGTACGGCAACTGGGTCCATGTTGATGATCCGATCATGGAAAGTCCGCACAGCTTTAACCTTGGACAGAACGACAGGGATTTTACAATCCCGAATTTTGGTCTCCCGTTCCCGCAGCCGATTGATAACAACTATGCAGGTTACCAGACAATCTATCGTCCGTTCTGTCCCAACACAAATATTAACAGCGGGATAGGGACGGTCTCCAACTGGTGGGTGACATTCTCGGATGGAACCGATCTCACGGCATCCAGTGGGCCGGCGAACAATGATCGGATCCGGATAACTTCGCGTGGTTTTAATGATCTTCTTGGAACAGGTTTGAATACAGTTTACTTCGTGCATCCGGATGGTTCCTATGGACCGTGGATAGGCAATATAATGTGGCCGAATTATTTCGATATTGTTGTTCTGAATGACCTTGAACTTTACTGCTCCACTGCATTACTCCTTGAGATTGAATTTGAATCGGACATTATTGACGAGTACGAGCCGAGTGCTGAGAATTTCGGTTATCGGATTGTGGAAGTTGGTTATGACACGCTTGACGGAGCGGATGACGATAACACTCCCCCGACAATCCGGACGGATGTGTACTTCCCGTCCAACACCAGCTATCCGGCGTATGGAAGCACGGTAATGACACGACCCGAGTGGTGGTATACCAATAAGACATCAACACCGAAACCCCTTGTTATTGGTTTGCATTTCGATCGGTATCATTTCGATCTCGATCCCGGTGATCGGCTGGAGATTTACGATGAGAAAGGATTGCTTATCGCGACGCTGATTTCGGACAGCGTAACGGGAGGACCCGCCGCGGGCGGTCCCGAGAATCCGGACGGACCGGGTGGCGGGACACAGTATGGAGGCGCCCCCGGCGCGCAGGGTCCGCTGATCCCGGAGGATATCGCCGAAACACTTGTTGACCTTAACGCTACGTTCGGATGGGTGCTGGTCCCGGGCACGACGGCGCAGGTGATTCTGGTCGGCGACAGCGACGACAATGACGGGTATGCGGGATTTGAAATCGATCATTGCGGCTTTGTAAATGGAGAGGTTACAGAGATACGAAGTTATCTGACCGAGTACACCGAGCTGGCATACGACCAGTATTATGACCGGACATCCGACGCGATCCAGGCATTCAGAAATCTTGGTATGAACTGATTAAGGCAGGATCAAATGCGAAGAGCGACAGGAAA